>NZ_JAVRCC020000010.1:0-142882 GCF_034530975.2 Nostoc sp. DedQUE07
AGAGTCAGAAACTTGAGCAGTGCCATCACTGGTGTTGTAATTTACAGTAATCTGTTGAGAACTAGGGTTAGAAAGACTGATAGTGAAGTTAGCGTTAGTTGTTGCACCTATGTTGTCTTCAGTAACAGAGATATCCGAGATGCTGATAGTTGGTTGGTTATCATCGTTGATAATAGTACCAACTCCTAAGCCATCTGCGATCGCGGCATTTGTTGCAGCCGAAAGATTGACAGAGAATGTCTCATCAGTTTCAGTTTGGTTGTCGCCGACGACGCCAATACTAATAACTTTGCTCGTTTCACCAGGATTGAAAGTAATCGTCCCTAAAGCCGAATTGTAATCAGAGTCACCAATTTGAGCAGTGCCATCACTCGTATTGTAATTTACAGTAATCTGCTGAGAACTAGGATTAGAAAGACTGATAGTAAAGTTGGCATTAGTTGTTGTGCCTGTATTGCCTTCGGTAACTGAGACATCTGAGATACTGATAGTTGGTTGGTTGTCATCATCAATGATGCTACCAACTGCTAAACTATCTGCGATCGCGGCATTTGTTGCGCCTGAAAGATTGACAGAAAATGTTTCGTTGGTTTCAGCTTTGTTATCACCGATGACACCAATGCTAATAACTTTGCTAGTTTCGCCAGGATTGAAAGTAATAGTTCCAGAAGCAGAGTTGTAATCAGAGTCAGCAATTTGGGCAGTGCCATCAGTGGTGTTGTAATTTACAGTAATCTGTTGATAACTGGCATTGGAGAGAGTGACAATAAAGTTGGCATTAGTTGTTGTGCCTGTATTGCCTTCAGAGACTGAAACATCCGAGATGCTGATAGTTGGTTGGTTATCATCATTGATGATGGTAGCAACTGCTAAATTATCTGCGATCGCGGCATTTGTCGCACCTAAAAGATTGACAGAAAATGCCTCGTCGGTTTCAAATTTGTTATCGCCTACAACACCAATGTTAAGGGTTTTACTGGTTTCGCCAGGATTGAAAGTAATAGTTCCAGAAGCTGAATTGTAATCAGAGTCAGAAACTTGAGCAGTGCCATCACTGGTGTTGTAATTTACAGTAATCTGTTGAGAACTAGGGTTAGAAAGACCGATCGTAAAGTTAGCGTTAGTTGTTGCACCTGTGTTGCCTTCAGTAACAGAGACATCTGAGATGCTGATAGTTGGTTGGCTATCATCGTTGATGATGTTTACTGTAGCCGAACTGTTAGTAATTGTAGAATTTGGCGCTCCAGTTATGAGGCTGGGGTTACTCAGAATAACAGTAATGTCTTCATTGAGTTCAAATGTGTTGTCACCCAAAACATTAGCTGTAATTGTCTTTGTGGTTTCCCCAACAGCGAAGCTTAAAGTTCCAGATGTAGCAGTTCCTCCACCCGTAACTTGAATATTGTTATAGTCACTGCCAAAAGTTGCTGCACCGTTAAAAGCATAATTTACAGTACTAGCCACGCCAATACCACCACTACGAGTAACTGTGAAGGTAACAGCTTGAGTACCGCTATTACCTTCAGTTAAAGTTGAGGTAGGAGTGGAAATTGCATATTGAATTGCATCATTAGCAGCAATATTTAGAGTAGTTTCAGTTATTGTCCCTAAATCAGCACCTGTTAGCGTGCCGAAGTTGAGTACAACTGTTTCTGCATTTTCAGGTAAATCGTCTGGGTTTATAGTAAAAGTGATTAGCTGTGTTAAATTTGCGCCTGTTGCCCCAGCAGTAAAGGAGATGATAGCGGGGGAAAAAGTGTAATCGTTGCCATTAGTAGCTGTGCTATTGTTTTTGACGACAATAGGAACTGTGACAGCGGTTTCAGGAGAGGCATCTAAGGTAACAGAAATAGTTACTGTAGTGGCGGTACTATCTTCTGTTGTATTGTACGTAGCAGCACCAAAGTTGACTTTTGGAAGCACATATTCAAATGCTCCAATGTCAATTCTCCCGCTTTCAATTCGGTTAAAATCCGTGCCGCGCTGATCCGTAGTTAAGCCACCACTGTAAGCGGGATCGCCACCATTCCTGGCAGGGCTGCTAAAGTATAGAGCATGAGTTTGTGTAGAACCACCGTAATCTCCTAGCGGTTTGAGTCCGGGATTGGGATTAATAATATCTGTACCCGTGCCTAGAGTCCCGGATGATTTACCAGCAAGATTGCCAATCAGGTTGTAAGCATTACCATTGAAGTTGATCCCAGAGATATCTGGCCCTTGATTACCTCGGTCAATATTGCCAGCAATGATGCTATTGCTGATGCTTACCGTACCGCCAGACCTAAAAATGCCGCCACCATTACCTGTGCCATTGTTATCACTATCAGCAGTGTTCTCAAAAATAGTGCTATTACTCACCGTGGCATTGCTGGTGTAGATGCCACCACCAGAATTTTTTGCTGTATTGCTAGAAATAGTGCTATTGCTTATGGTGAGAAGAGTACTGCTGAAAATACCACCGCCGTTATCGTTGGCAGTGTTGCCGGAAAAAGTACTATTGCTAATAGTGGTATTGCTACTGTAGATGCCGCCACCCCTGTTGCTGGCGGTGTTGCCAGAAAGAGTACTATTGCTGACTGTCGCACTAGTGGTACTGTAGATACCACCACCGTTACTGTTGGCGGTGTTGCCAGAAATGATACTATTGCTAATAGTGGTATTGCTACTGTAAATGCCACCGCCGCTACTGTTGGCGGTGTTGCCAGAAATGATGCTATTGCTTACTGTGACACTATTAGTACTGTAAATGCCGCCACCGTTGTTATTGCCTGCATTTCCCCCAGTTATATGTAACCCATCAATTAAGAGGGATGCACTGGCATTAAAAATACGGGAGGCATTGTTACCACTAATGACGAGTTTATTAGCTCCAGTTCCTTGAATTATAACTCCTTCGGTAACATTTAATTCCCCAGAAGTGAGGGTAATAGTGTCGGGGGTAACATCACCAAATATCCCAGTCGTATCAAAGAGGATTGTCTCAATCCCTGGATCGTTATTGGCATTGATAATAGCTTGCCTCAACGAGCCAGCACCGCTATCATTGGTGTTAGTTACTACATAAGTAGTGTTATTTAGTTTGACAGATACATCGTCAATCGCTAAACCATGATCGTTGCTTCCATCATCTATGTCTTCCCAACGTAATATAATCTCTTCACCGTTAGCGATTGGGGTAGGTAGGTTAAATATTACAGGTGCTATGACAATTCGATTGACACTTTGATTGCCATCTATGGCACCTGCGGTTGCAGTTGCAATTGGCCCAGTGAAATCTAGCGATGTGACAGATGTCCATGTTCCTGTTGTCAAACTTGTGAGAGTTGACCCAGTTTGATAACTAAATTTCAGCTGTTGCGGCGATGTATTACCACTATTACGCCATTGCTCACCCGTGTAACCTACTTGCAAGTTAGTAATTGTTGAACCTGTGTTGTTTTGGAGGCGCAACCCATAATAAATAGTCCCTGTAGTACCAGAAGCTACAGAACCAAGTGCCCGTTCTGCATTATTAGCACTACCAAAACTGTACAATCCACCTGTGTTATTACTGCCAGTACCAGTGATGTAATTTGTTCTTGTGGCATACCAGCCCAAAATGGTTGAATCATTAGTCCAAGTAATAGATGTTCCAGAACTAGCTAATGTGTTGAAGTTTTGAGAGTATGTGCCAGTAAAACTAGCCGGCAAAATAGATTGGTAAGCCTGTATTACTTCAGGTTGAAATGCTAGGGAAGCCTCGATTTTCCCTGTCTTCACTTCTAAATCCCAGTCGCCACCTAAAGCTGTACTTCCGGTTTTGTCAGTAGAAGCGGCAACATCTGCTCCAGTAATTTGGCTAATCTGCTGTACAAATTTTGTGCCTTCACCACTGGCTACATCACAGCCATAAAGTAGAATGTCAGCTTTATCAGTTAAAGCACTTGTCCACTTTTGTAACTGATTTTTGTAGCTATCCAGATTGCTAAGGTTGAAGTTGATTGACCCTAGTTGTAAACTCCCCACACTTCCGTGGGAAACAATGTGAATTGATTGAACTGAATTGGATTCACGTTTTGCTAGAAACTCGGTAATTTGTGCTAAACCGTCTCTATTGGCATCAAGAATAACAACTTCACTGCCGAGTGTGATACCAGCCATTAAGCTTTGGTAATCTATAACTTTTGGATCTATAAAAACAATATTTGTGCTTCCATCTATTAATTTGATAGTAGACTTATTTCTGCTTTTAGGGTGATGATTTTCTGGTACTTTTATCATAATTATTCCTTAAATATAATTTAATAGTTTTAGCTTAGTAATAGTTAGCGTGCATAACAAAATAGAAAGTGAATGACTCTGCATTCGCTTTCATTCCCAAATGAAATCGGTAATTAAACCTTTTATCTAATGAGACAAAACTGCAATATTTTTAGTTGTTATATAAGCAAGTACGCCTTGAATAAAGTTAGCTGTTTTTTAGTCACAGCTTTTGTTTATAGCAATTTATACTAAGTCTATTGACAATACAACTGCATTTTCACTTAAATAACGATAGATAGATTGATTGAAATTTGAGTATATCTAGCTTTATTAACAGTTCTAGTACTACCAATCCTTTTTGAATAGCTAAACTAAAACTGTGGTCTGGGTGCGATCGCGTACTTCTTTCATACAAAATAGTATGGGCAGGAACCTTGATCAAAAACTATATTTGGTAAGTAGACCTATAAATTTTGCTTGCTTACCCGCATCAAGCGGAGTACTTTAGATACTCATCTAACATAAAATTCCGCTTATGCGCCTGACTTCACTGGATGTTTTTCGCGGCATTACCATCGCTGGAATGATTCTCGTTAATATGGCGGGTGTCGCAGATGATGTATATCCTCCCTTAGCTCACGCCGATTGGCACGGCTGCACACCAACGGACTTGGTATTTCCCTTCTTTCTCTTCATTGTCGGTGTAGCGATGACTTTCTCGCTGTCAAAATACAGCGAAGGCAATAAACCAACCTCAGCTGTTTACTGGCGGATATTGCGGCGCGCCGCTATTCTCTTTGCCTTGGGATTACTACTAAATGGCTTTTGGAATCAAGGTATTTGGACTTTTGATTTGAGTAGTATCCGCATTATGGGAGTGTTGCAGCGCATCAGCCTTACCTATCTGCTGGCTTCCCTAGCTGTTCTCAACCTTCCGCGCAAAGGCCAATGGATACTAGCAGCAGTGCTACTCGTTGGCTACTGGCTAACGATGATGTATGTAGCAGTACCGGAGCATGGTGCGGGAGTTTTGACGCGAGAAGGTAATTTCGGTGCTTATGTCGATCGCCTGATTATTCCCAAAGCACATTTATACAAAGGTGATGGTTTCAACTTTATGGGAGATCCAGAAGGACTTTTCAGCACTATTCCCGCGATAGTAAGCGTCCTTGCTGGCTACTTCACAGGTCAATGGATACGCAGTCAACCTGTACAGTCACGTACAAGTATCGGTTTAGGATTATTTGGAGTCGGTTGCTTAATTATCGGTTGGACATGGGGGTGGACATTCCCAATTAACAAAAAGCTGTGGACAAGTTCTTATGTAGTATTTACAACAGGTTGGGCGTTATTATTACTAGCAGCTTGTTATGAACTTATCGAAGTACGGCTGATGCGTCGCTGGAGTAAACCTTTTGAAATTATGGGCTTAAATGCGATCGCTCTTTTCGTTGCCTCGGTTTTGTTAATTAAAATTTTAGTCAAAACCACTATTGGCACTGGCAAAGACGCTCCCAGTACCTACAATTGGATTTACCAGAATTTTTTCGCATCTTGGGCGGGTGTGCTGAATGGTTCCCTGTTATTTGCCTTAGTCACCGTGTTCTTGTGGTGGGCTGTTGGTTTTCTGATGTATCGGCAACGCTGGTTTTTGAAAGTGTAAAAAAATTTTTGTTATTATTTACGTTTTAGTGTTTTCAATGTTACAACAGGTGTTAAGTGATGGATTGTAACACTTTAGGAACAAAGGCAATCGCAACTTTATCAATATTATTAGCGCGTTAATCTGCGCTTTCTTTAGCAAATTTACTTAAGCCCTGATATCGTTTCTAACGGCAGAAGCGTATACAGACTTATCTGTGCGTTGAAAATTGTTATTTCTTCTAATTCACTAAATTAATCCATAGAAAAATTGTGAGGTAATCGATGCGTCGCATGAATTTTTGGGTATTTTTGCCAATTACCTTGATATTGGGGTGCTCAAATCAACTACTTCAATCTAACCCGTCTGTAGCCAACTCTAACCCAGCAGTAGTTAAACAAACTAGTCCAACTTTATTAGCAAAGGCGAGTTACCTTTCACCATTGGAACAACAGGTAATTGTTGAAACAAATAAGGTAAGAACAAATCCTAAAGCATACCTCCCGGTTCTGGAAAACTATAGGAAGCGCTTTGAGGGGAACCGAGTCAAAATTTCTAATAATACTTATCTACGAACTCAAGAAGGAGTCAAAGCAGTTGATGAAGCGATCGCATTTCTCAAATCAGCACGTCCTGTAGGAGCCTTGAGTGCATCTAAGGGTATGTCTTTAGGAGCAAAAGATCACGTAAAAGACCAAGGCCCAAAAGGTGCTATAGGTCATGATGGTAGTGATGGTAGCAACCCTTTTACTCGCATCAACCGCTATGGTAAATGGCAAACAACCGCAGGTGAAAATATCAGTTATGGGCCAAACAGCGCTCAAGATATCGTCATGCAGTTAATTATTGATGATGGTGTGAGCGATCGCGGCCATCGAAAAAACATTTTTAATGGTGCTTTTAAAGTCTCTGGTGTTGCTTATGGAACTCACAAATCATACAGAACAATCTGCGTGATTGACTACGCTGGCGGATATAGGGAAAAATAATTTGCGGGGGAGTTTATATAAGCCCAGAACCCGATTTATCGCGTCTTGAAAGACCAATTATTTTCACCAATAACTCTTAATCCAAGGTATTAGGGATAACCTGGCGATTAGAAATCGTGGTTACACAAGCCAAGTCCGCGTGCGCTGACTCAAAGAATTTGAAACCCGCCTAAGCGGGTTTTGTCTGTGTAAACAAGGTTTCTAACCGCCCATTTAGCTATTTTGCAGCAAACCAAGCGCCATGAAAGCCATAAGGCACTCGCTGAGGAATTATCACCCGCGCTACAGGTTCAGCTGTTATATCTTGGGCATTCACTACTACTAATTCTGAAGTATCTGAACCCTCATCATGGACGAAAGTCATCAGCCAACCATCATCCTCAGCAGTTGCACCAGGACGCGGCGCAAACACAGTTTCACCGCCATAACGCCCCTGTCCAAATTCATGTATTTGGGATTTTCCATTGCTGAAGTCGTATTTAATGATACCATCAAATAAAGGTACGGGACTGTTTGCCGCTTTGTTAGTGTAGCCATATCGGTTTTGTCGCCCTAATCGGTTTTCGTTGACGCGGGGAAATTCGGAAGCTACATCATCCAACATTTCTTCACGTACTGAACCAGTATTGAGGTTAAATCGCCAGCGATGCAAACGGGGAATATTTGCGCTTGGATCGGGTTGCGAATCATCAGAACTTAAAACAGTTGTAGAACTCATACGACAGGCAATTAGCACTACTTCGTCTCCTTCTTCGTAAGCGTTGAGGGTATGGAAGACGTAGCAAGCAGGACTTTCAAACCAGCGGATATTACTGTTGTCACCGTGACGTGGTACAATGCCAAAGCGACTGGGGCGATCGCGCTCAAACATCATTACAGGTTCTCCCCGTTGCGATCGCTCTAGGTTAAAAGTCAGCGGCAAATCCATGAAAATTGTGTAGTTTTCAGTGATGGCAAAATCGTGCATCATCACGCCTATTGGCAGTTCAATTGGCACCGTCCGTAACAGTTCGCCTTGTGCTGAGACCACACTATATTGCACATACGGTGGTGCAAACACAGAATAGCCAAAGAAGATCATTTCGCCTGTAACGGGGTCTACTTTGGGATGGGCTGTGAAGGCAGAAACCAGCTTGCCATTGTAGCTATATTCGCCAATGGTTTCTAATTCAGGCAGCTTGATGGCGTGAGGTTTACCCCCCTCGTTTAGCGCTAACATCTGACCAGCGTGCCACACTAAGGCAGTATTGGCAGTATTTTTGTAGCGACCGTGGGGGTTATCCATTTGTGGTGGTTCTAACAACCCAGTCCAGATAGCTTTACCCGCTTCTCGTTCTTTTTTCCATCCAAAAGTCTGGACGTAGCGGTTACGATAAGTGGCTATGCCGTTGCTGATTTGCACGCCATGTAACATCCCATCCCCATCAAACCAATGATATTGACCGATAGGCGTCCATTGAGGGTTAGGGCCATTCCGCACAAACATCCCTGATAAATCAAGGGGTAATTCACCGATAACTGGCAATTTGTCGGTGGTGATTTCTTCATGAACTGGAGCAAAATTGCCATCGAGATAGGGATTGACTGCTATTGTTACCATTGTCTTGATTTCAGCGTACATTTGTACTGTACATTCTGGTTTGTCATTATGCCCACATGGTTTTGAGGGCGTTGTGGAATTTTTGCAATCGGTCTACAAATTCAATTTTTTCTCTAGCTGTTTAATTCGTTTGATTTGTAGGAGGTTCCATTCATCTTCAGAATAAGGTGTGCTATAGCAGATATCTAGATTTATTTAGCGATCGCTAGTTGTATATAAACTTAATACAAGGACATCAGCCGCTAATTTAACTCTAAATTGATTTGCTTCAATCGATAACGAGAAATACTCAATCCTCAGATTTTGTTGAATATATAGCAGTGTTACCATTCAATGACGCAGCTTCAACTGTTATTTCTTGATGCCGATTTGGTTTGATAAATCGCTCTGTTATCGTCTTAATGACGATATACAAAATTGGCACTACAAACAAACTCAATAAAGTAGCGATTAACATCCCACCAAATACTGCCGTTCCCAAAGATTGGCGACTTCCTGCGCCGGCACCTGTGGAATTAGCCAAGGGAAAAATTCCTAAAAGAGTAGCAAAAGCAGTCATCAAAATTGGACGTAACCGTTCTTGTGAAGCTTCAATTACTGCTTTAGTCATTGAAAGACCTTGATCTCGCAATTGGTTAGCAAACTCCACAATTAAAATAGCGTTTTTACTAGCTAAACCAATCAACATTACTAGACCAATTTGACAGTAAACATCATTAGAAAAACCCCGTAACGATTGAGCTACAAGCGCTCCAAAGATAGCTAAGGGAACTGATAACAGAATGATAAAGGGGTCAATGTAGTTTTCGTATTGAGCAGCTAGTACCAAAAATACAAATACCAATCCTAATCCAAAGATCAGGGGTGCTAAACCGCCAGAATCTATTTCTTCTAATGCAGTCCCTGACCATTCATAGCCATAACCTGCTGGTAAAACTTCTTTAGCAACTTGTTCCATTGCTTTAATTGCGTCTCCAGAACTAGAGCCAGGGGCGGCAGCACCATTAATTTCAATTGAGCGGAACAGATTGTAGTGATTTATCGTTTGCGCTCCCACAGTCGGAGTAACTGTGACTAAGTTACTTAAAGGAATCATTTGATTCTTTTGAGAACGAACGTATAGTTTACCAATATCTTTTGGATTGGAACGATACTGTTGATCTGCCTGGAGATACACCCGATAATTGCGCTGCTGGAGATTAAAATCATTGACATATTGCGATCCCAAAGCAGTTTGTAAAGTACTGAAGACATCATCTATGGAAACTTGCAATGATTTGGCTTTATTGCGGTCTACTTCCACAAGCAATTGTGGTGTATCTGCGGCAAAGGTGCTAAATACAGCTTGTAATCCTGGTGTTTGATTAGCTTTACCCAGCAACTTACCCATCGATTGCACCAAATTTTCTAAGCCACTGTTACCTCTGCGGTCTTGCAGTTGAAAGACGAAGCCGCCAAAGTTGCCTAAACCCTGAATTGCTGGCGGATTCACAGGAAACACTCTGGCTTCTGGGATTGCCATCAACTTCCCTTGCAAACTGCCAATAATCGCCTTTACCGATTGATCGGGTTTTGAGCGCTCATCCCATGATTTTAAAGTGGTAAAGATGATGCCGCTATTGGCGGTGCTACCACTAAAACCAAATCCTCCGATCGCAAAAGTCCCCAGTACTTCTGGAATTTGCAGAATTTCTTTTTCTACCCGTGCAATCACATCGCTGGTATATTGCAGCGAAACCCCTTGCGGCCCTTGGATAATTGTGATGAAGTAGCCTTCGTCTTCATCGGGTAGAAAAGCTGTCGGTACTGTCATGTACAGCCAAGCAGTCATTCCCAAGGAAACAATAAACAACCCAATGACGATACCTTTAATGCGTGCTAGAAAAGTAAGCGATCGCTTATAACTATGCTGTACCCAGTCAAGAAAGCGATTTATCTGGCCAAAAATCCAACCCAGCCAGCCTGAAGGTCTTTGTCCTTGACGCAACAACACCCCACACAAAGAAGGTATCAGAGTCAAAGCCAAAAAAGTCGAAATCGCAATGGAGAAAGCGATCGTCAGCGCAAATTGCCGATAAAGTGCGCCTGTGGTTCCCGGAAAGAACGCCACTGGTACAAATACCGCCATCAACACTAGTGAAGTGGCAATCACCGCGCCAAATAATTCCGCCATTGATTCACTAGCGGCTCGGCGAGGATTTATACCTCTATCCTGAATAAAGCGGCTGATTTGCTCTACTACAATGATCGCATCATCTACCACCATCCCTGATGCTAAAGTCAGACCAAACAAAGTCAAACTATTAATTGAAAAGTTAAAAACTTTGACGAAGCCAAATATCCCAATGAAGGAAAGCGGAATAGTAATTGCCGGAATTAAGGTAGTTCGCCAGTCCTGCAAAAACACAAAAATTACAATTACAACTAGCACCACCGATTCAATCAGGCTCTTAAGCACTTCTGCCATCGACTCTTCGACAAACATGGTTGTGTCAAAAGCTACCTGATATTTCATGCCTGGGGGAAAACTTGGAGCCAATCGCGCAATTTCGGCTTTGACTCCCTTGGCTACATCCAAGGCATTACTACCAGGAATCTGATAAATCCCTAAACCGACAGCATCGTTACCACGAAATCTTAGAAATGAACTGTAGTTTTCTGCACCCAGTTCTGCTCTACCGACATCTTTGAGCTTGACTAATGTGTTATCATCTCCAGTTTTGAGGACAATTTCTTCAAATTCTGATGGTTCTGCTAATCGGCTAGCAGCACGCACATCAAGTTGATACCTTTGTCCTTCAGGAGCAGGTTCTTGTCCAATTCTCCCTGCACCAACTTGCAAGTTTTGTTCAGATAAAGCATTGGCTACATCCTGAGTTGTTAGCCCCCGATTGGCAAGGCGAGTTGGATCTAACCACAGGCGCATTGCATAGCGGCGTTCGCCAAAAATTTGAACGTTGCTCACACCTTTGACTCTTTTTAAGGCATCTGCTAAGTAAAGGTCGGCATAGTTACTTAAGAATGTATTGTCGTACTCTTTATTTTCAGCAAATAAACCAATCGCTAAGAGGATGTTACTAGATTCTTTTGATACTCGTACTCCCGTGCGTTGCACAGAGTCTGGTAGTTGTGGCTGGGCAACAGATACACGATTTTGCACATCCACAGCTGCAATATCTTTATCACGCGATGAATCGAAGGTGGCTGTAATGGTACTAGTACCATCGTTACTGCTGCTAGAAGTGAGATATCTTAGTCCCTCAACCCCGTTGATTTGCCTTTCTAAGATATTTGTCACTCCGCTTTCTACGACTTCTGCACTAGCTCCGCTATAGTTGGAAGTTACAGTGATTTGGGTGGGACTAATTTCTGGGAATCTAGCGATCGGTAGTGAGGGAATACTGATTAATCCTGTTAAAAGGATGACGATCGCACATACCGACGCAAAAATTGGCCGCTTAATAAAGAAGTCAACAAACATAGTTTAAAAATTGGGCTTTGGGTATTTGGTATTTGGCATGGGACATTGGGAATTGGGCATTGGGCGTTAGGAGTGCTGAGTTAGGAGTTAAGAGTTAAGAGTTAAGAGTTAGGAGTTAAGAGTTTTGTTTATCTCCTTGTCCCCTCATCTCCCTCATCTCCCCGCTCCTCTGCCCCCTGCTTCCCTGCTCCCCTGCTCCCCTGCTCTCCTGCCCCCTGTCCCCTGTCCCTCTTCAGCTAAGGCTTCTGGCTACCAACTTCTTTTTCAGGAGTAATGGGAGCGCCATTAGTTAGGTTGAGAATACCGGAAACAACAATTTTGTCTCCAGCTTTTAGTCCTTCAATAACTTGATAATTATTCCCCTCAATAACTCCCAATTTCACAGGTTTTTGTTGAGCAACTAAAGATGGCGCTCCAGCTTTCTTTTCTGCTGGTGCTTCAGCTTTTTTTTCTGTTGGTTCAGCGTTCTTTTCTGTTGGCGCTTCAGCTACAAATACAAAAGTCTCTCCACCCAAGCGAGATACTGCTGTAACTGGAATTAAGATTCCCGGACGTTCGTTCCAGATCACTTTGGTTTGCACTGATTGAAGATTAAGCAGTCGATTTCTCGAATTGCCAAAGTTGGCTTTTACCAAAACTGTCTGCGAATCGGAACTAGCATTTGGGGAGATAAAACTGATCTTACCCCTTGCTATGGGTTTGTCTTGGACATCCAGCATTTGCACAGGTAAACCCAAGCGCAACTTTCTGGCTTCAGCTACGGGAACGGAAATATTCAGTTCTAAAGAGTCGTTTCTAGTTAGTGTAGTGAGTTGATCGGCTTTTTGCACATAATCTCCCACTTTTGCTGGAATATCACCAACAATCCCAGTGAAAGGTGCTAGAACTTTTGTGTATTGCAATTGGACTTGGGCCGCTTGAACTTGGGCAGCTGCTTGAGTTACTTGCGATCGCGCTTGGGCAATTTCTTCTGGGCGGGAACCATTTTCTAGTTGCCTTAAGTTTTGTTTTTGTTGTTCCAAAGCACCACCTAGCTCGTTGATACTCGATCTTCTGCTTTGGCGGAGTTGGTCTAGGCGTTTCTGGGCTACGACTAGAGCAGCTTCAGCACTTTGCTGTTCTTTGACATATCCTTCTAAGGTATCTTGGGAAACTGCGCCCTCTTTTCTCAATTGTGCATATCGTTTGGCGCGTGACTGTGCTAGTTCCACATCAGATTTAGCTGACTGAATTTGAGCCTCAGCCTGAGCAATTTCTTCTGGTTGCGATCCCGATTGAGCATCTCTAAAGCGAGCTTGGGCTTGAGCTAACTGCGCTCTGGCTTGGGCAATTTCTTCTTGTCGCGTACCCGCTTGAAGTTCAGCAAGCTTTGCTTGGGCTTCTTGCAGTGTGCCTCTAGCTTGTAATAATTGAGCTTGGACATTATCACTTTGCAGACTGATAATGACTTGTCCTTGTTGAACGCGGTTGCCCTCTTGGATGAAAATCTCGGTAATTCGCCCTTCAACCTGTGGCTTGATGATTACTGAACGTGGAGCTTCTAAGGAGCCAATAAACTCCGAACTGTCTTGAACGGTTTCAGTTTTCACTGTCGCTAGCTTGACTGGAACTGCTCTAGGTTGACCGGCATTTGCCCCAGCCGCAGGTGCATTGCTAGCATTACTAGTTTGCCACCAGCGCCAACCAAAACCTACACCTGCAATTAATAAAACGATTCCTAATAGTAGGGGCCAACGACGTTTTTGAGGTGGTTTAGGCGATCGCTCTGGCAATTGTTGCGACTCTTGACTAGAATCAGTAACAGCAGGCTGTTCTATTTCAATGGGTAAGGGAGAGTCAGGGAACTCAGAATGGGACATCTTCGTTTTCTCGTCTTGTGGATTTAGACTTGGGCAATCTACTTTTCACTAAAAAAGCATTATTTTGAATAGTTTTTTAGCCCTTTTTTCTCTAGGTTGGTGAAAAATATGTTTTGGTATTTGGGCGATCGCTCACGATGTCTAGCACCTAAAATCAAGGAATTTTGTTCAGCACATTATGGTTGATTTGTACATTACTTAACTCCGTTCAATTTCTTAAAGTGTAATTTATAGTTATTTTGTTACTCAGTATAAACACAGTGCTTTCTCTCTAAGCTAAAGCACGGTTGATGTTGTTGCAGCTAAAGCTTCTGCCTGTAAAGCGTAGGCGTAGCCCGCCGAACGCGAGTGCGTCTCGTAGAGAAGGCATCGTTTTGGTAATTAAAGCAAGTTAGTAGTTGCTTTTGTAGTTATGGAAATGACGAAATAAAGTTACCTCATTGACCGCAGCAACACGAGTAATTTCTCGCCTTGCCGCTGTGATTAAACCTGTCGTTGCAAATACCTTAGTTGCTGATTAGATCAAGGGTGCATAAGTTTGTGCCGTACTTGATGGTAATGTTTTCTATGAGTGTTTGCAAGCGCTTGCTTGCATTATAACCACATAGCAAACGAGATTAGTATTATTTATAGATGAGTTTATCCCTCTTGAGTAGTACTGAATACTGATCTTAGGGAAGAAAAAAGTCTGGGGCGATGCCTTCTCTAGAAGACACTTCTTTACGAGAGGCTTTGCCAACGCCTAGCTTGCTTCCCCCTATAGGTACAGCGGGCTACGCCTACGCTGATTAATTCAGCTTTATTAATCATCAAGTTATCCTCACCGAGAACGACGTGCAATCAATTAGTGTTCTCTAGATTCCTATTTTTGAGCAGTCTCAACTTCCTACAGTTAGTTCGCCTGACCGGTTGATCTTTAAATCACCCGAATGGGTGATTTAATTTATTCCAATCGGGGTTTTATTTGTGTAGCTAACGAGTGAGAAATCCTCAATCCCCTTCAACCATCCACAACTGATTTCTTAGAATCGAATTTTGGTAAAATCCCCACAGTTGATTTTCGGTTGGTAACAATATGAGAAAAAAGCCACTCATACCGATCGAGCGCTTGCTCTAAAGAATAGTTTTCTTCGGCAAATTGTCTTCCTGTGTTACCTAGCTTCGTCATTAGAGCCGGATTAGCATATAAATTACGCACCGCAGCAGCCATTGCTTGGGGCGATTCTGGTTCAACAACTATCCCACCACCACTGAGTTCGATGGCTTTAGCAGCAGTACCAGTGGCGGGAACTGAACCCACAATTGGGCGACCACTCGCCAACAAAAGCGGTATTTTTGAAGGCATATTGAACGAAATCACATTGTGCTTTTGCACAATTAGCCCAACATCAGAAGCCGCTAGCATTTCAGGTAGTTTTTCTCGCGGCTGTAATGGTAGTAGCAAAACATTATCTGCTCCCTTTGATAAACAATATTCCTGCAATCTTTGCAATGCTCTTGATTCGCCAACAATGACAAAGACAATATCTTTGATATGACGTAAACAAACGGCTGCTTCGATTACTGTCTCTAAACCTTGCGTTAGAGCAATGTTGCCTGAATAAAGTACTACAAATTTCCCATCTAATTGGTGGTTAGATATCCAAGAGTTGCTCTGTTTCGGTAATGGGCGAATGAAATTTACATTTACCCAATTGGGAATACAAACGATTTTATTAACAGGTACTCCCTTATTTACTAAATTCTCACGAAACCCATCAGCGATTACACTAATAGTGTGTGCAGTCCGATATGCAAATTTCTCTAAAGCTGCAAGAGTTCGGATCATCCACTTGTTTTTTAATAGCCCGATACGCACAGCAGCTTCTGGTAAAATATCTTGCACATTTAGAACTACTGGGCAGTTGTATAACCAGCCCAATGTTGTTGCTGGCAACGTACCTAGTAGCGGTGGGACTGTTAAGATAATCACATCTGGTCGCCCACCTTTAAAGGCTTGGGGTAAGCTTGTGAAAACAAAGCTCAACTCCAGTAACAGGCGATCTACGAGGTTAGGTTTAGATTTAATTCGCACGTAACTTCGCGCAATTGTGACGCCATTTTTTTGTTCCGTAAGATACCATTTATTTTGATACCCATCGTAAATTTCGCGCTGAGGATAGTTGGGCATTCCCGTAATTACTCGCACTTTATGACCTCGCTTTACTAACCCTTCTGCCAATTCAGTCATTAACGGAGCAATTCCAATTGGCTCTGGATGATAGTTGTAGGAATAAATCAGAATATGCATGAACTATTTGTGAATTTTGTGAATACAGCATGAGACGAGCAAATTACTTATTAATAGCCAGTAGGGGCTGCTATTTTTATTGCTTACAACGTTTTCTTTTGCATAAAGCTATAGGTTTAGAGGCAGGAAGCAGAGGTAGAAACTGTTTATATCTGGTTTTTCTCTCTGTTTTTTCTTACCTCATTTATTTACAAATGCTGTATTTTGACTGGTTAAATTGTTTAATTAAAAAAAAGGTGTTAAACATTGCTTATAATTTTTTTATAGTTTTCAAAAGATAATTTGTGTCAGGCATAAAACACTTAAAAATCAAAATATGACTTTGTATAAACAGGTGATATTATTGATAAATATAGACTTTATTTTCTGATGATTATGACAAGAGTTTGTCTCTTTATTTACGAATCAATGCCTAAATTTACACTGGAGGAATTGTAACATTATATCCACTGTTATGCATATAACCCTCATTCCGCCTTTTCAACTGGCACATGAAGTATTTTTAACCAAGTCACCAGTATTGTATTAATTGAGGAGAATCCCACTTTTTGAGTAGTTCAAAGGCGCTGATTAAAACAGTGTTGAGTGCTGAGTAATAAATGCTAAGGTAAAAGTAAAATTAATTTCACGCATATTTCTAATGAGGTTATATGATAACCCTACTAGTTAACTGAACTAGTAGGGCTAGAATAGAGATTCAGTAAATTTGGCAAGCTCTGACTAGAAAGCCCTAATTTCTAGTAAAAGGCTTGCTTTTTCTTTAGAGTTGAAGCTATACCCAAACCAGCAAATGCTAGCAAACCCAACAAAGAAGCAGGCTCTGGAACTTTGGATACTTGAATAAAGCCAGAATTTTGATCTAGTATTGTTGACGTTCCTTGTTGATCGACATCCTGACGTAATTGCAAAGAGTCGCCAACCGTTCCTTGAAAGAAATATTCTCCAATTACACCCGTTCCTCCGGCGACATCAAAGGGGCCAAATAATGTCTGAGTGGAAGTATTAAAATTGAAAGCGAAGAAATTAGATTCTGATACTCCACCACTAACGGTATTATAGGTTCCCAGAAGATTTTTAGATGGGTCTAAGAAGGAGACATTCAAGGATTGTAAAAAGTTGGTGGCTCCACTACCAAGTTCTGAAATGATTGTTGGTGCTGTAGTTTCGTCGTAGCTAAATGAACCTGTTGCTGAGTAACCAGCATTACCTTGCCAATTAAAGTTTAATTCAATAGCTTGGACTGGGTTGTTAGCACTAGTAGCGATCGCAACACTGGTTGCTGCGATCGCAGTAATTTGGGCGAGAATATTTTTCATGGTCATAACTCCAAAATTGATTCTCATGATGCATATATCAATGCATCAATCAAGACTAAGCTTACGATAGAAATATATATCCGTAAATACCGCATAAAATACGGTATGTAATGTAATGAATCTATGAAGAGAAGCACTTGTTTTATAAAGTTTTGCATAAAATGTTAAGTCTGTAGTGATGTCTGACAACAAACTCTTCTGCGTCTACGCTCCTTTGTATGCAATCTACCCTGGCTTAACTTCCATTCCTCATTTATCGAAATTAAAGGGTTTGAAATCCCTGCGTTTTTACGTAGCCCACTTAGTCTGGGGGATCTTCTAACAGTAAGGGTTAAAATCCTCGTCTATTTGCATAGCGTGCCGCAGACAAAATATCTTTAATGTTGGTTGAATTTAGAATTGTTAACTATGGGGTTTTCCCTTTATTCTCTTCGAGGACCGATTCAGCTAAAAATCACGAGCGATCGCCTGAGAATAACTGATAAAGTTGAGCTACGCAAAGTTGAAAACAGTGTTATATGCCTGGGTTTCTATTAGAAGTTGGTACAGAAGAACTACCTGCAAGTTTTCTCAGTGATGCTTTAGTGCAATGGCAGGAACGCATTCCCCAAAGCCTGGAAGCAAACAGCCTCAAGGGCGATGTCCAGGTGTACGGTACTCCCCGGCGGCTGGCGGTATTGATTACAGGTCTACCATCGCAGCAACCAGACCGAGAAGAAGAAATTAAAGGGCCCCCCGCCCAAGCCGCCTTTAAAGATGGTCAGCCGACAGCAGCAGCAGCAGGCTTTGCCAAAAAGCAAGGTGTGGAACTGGATGCGCTGTCAGTTCGCCCCACTGACAAAGGGGAATTTGTATTTGTGCAAAAAAGAATTCCCGGTCGTCCTGTGGCGGAAATTTTGACAGAACTTGTTCCCCAGTGGATTTGGGGTTTGGAAGGTAAGCGGTTGATGCGTTGGGGAAATGGGGATGCCAGGTTTTCCCGACCGATTCGTTGGTTGGTAGCTTTGTTAAATGAGACGGTATTGCCTTTAGAATTAGTGAATGGTTCTAAAACGATCCAGAGCGATCGCATTTCTCAAGGTCATCGGGTTTTGCATCCCGAACCTGTGACAATTGCCCAGGCTACTGATTATGTTACCGCCCTCAAGTCTGCATTTGTCACCGTTGACCCAGAAGAACGGGTAAATCTGATTAAAGAGCAAGTAAATGCAGTCGCAGAGAATTTAGGCGGGTATACAGTAATTTACCCCGATTTGTTAGCGGAAGTAACCAACCTTGTAGAATATCCTTCCGCAGTTGTTGGTAAATTTGAACCAGAATTTTTGGAATTACCAACTGAGGTAATTACTGAAGTCATGGTTACTCATCAACGTTATTTTCCTGTATTCAAACCAGGGAGTTTTGAGCAAGAATTATTGCCCAACTTCATCACCATTTCTAACGCCGATCCCAAAAAATCAGATATTGTTGCCGTCGGAAATCAAAGGGTAATTCGTGCCAGATTAGCTGATGGGAGATTTTTCTACGAAGCTGATTTAACTAAACCATTAGATAGCTTTTTACCGCAATTGGAAAAAGTCACCTTCCAAGAAGAATTGGGTTCGGTGCGTGCCAAGGTAGATAGAATAGTTAAAATCGCCGAGCAAATTAGCAACCAATTAGAATTAGCGGAAAGTCAAAGCCAAAGAATCCAACGTGCTGCTTTATTATGTAAAGCAGATTTAGTCACTCAAATGGTGTATGAATTCCCCGAATTGCAAGGCATTATGGGAGAAAAATATGCCTTAGCCAGTGATGAAGATGCCGAAGTAGCAAAGGCAATTTATCAACATTATTTGCCAAAGGGAGCAGGTGATGTCTTACCAGAAACACTCACGGGTAAAATTGTTGGTTTGGCAGATAGATTAGATACTTTAGTGAGTATCTTTGGATTAGGTTTAATTCCTTCCGGTTCATCCGATCCCTTTGCCTTACGCCGTGCGGCTAATGCTGTAGTGAAAATTGCTTGGTTTGATAATTTACCGATAAATTTAGATAATTTATTGGCACAAATAGCCACGGACTTTGCAGCAAAATATCATAAAGACCAGGCATTATTAACCACAGCATTACAAGAGTTTTTCTTGCAACGCATCCGCACTTTATTACAAGAAAAAAAACAGATTGATTACGACTTAGTAAATGCAGTTTTGGGAGAAAATGACCCAGAATACACAGAACGGACGTTAAAAGATTTATTGGATGTCCGCGATCGCGCCTTGTACTTACAACAAATCCGCAACGACAGTACCTTAGATAACATCTACGAAACCGTTAACCGTTCCACACGATTAGCCGCTCAAGGTGATTTGGATACAAAACAGCTAGAACCGACAACCGTAGTTCGTCAAGAATTATTCCAAAAGCCCTCTGAAGACGCTTTGTATAATGCACTAATCGAATCAGTACCACAAACTCAAGCAGCACAGCAGACACGAAATTATCAACTATTAGTAGCAGCACTCACAAAAATTGCTCCGGCAGTTAGTAACTTCTTTGATGGGCCAGATAGCGTTTTAGTTATGGACTCCGATCCAGAAATCAAGCGTAATCGGTTACATCTGCTCGGATTAGTTCGCAATCATGCCCGTGTTTTAGCTGACTTCGGTGCGATCGTCAAAAATCTGTAGCGTAGGTCAACAAAAACTTGTGTAATTTTTGCCAAGAAAGGCTACTATAGGGAGTGCTTAACCAGGGACTCTGCTGCAATCTATGTCCAAAGCTCATGTTATTGGATTGGGAAAGTCCGGTGTTGCTGCGGCGAGATTGTTGAAACGGGAAGGTTGGGAGGTAGAGCTGAGCGATCGCAACACCTCCGAAACCCTCCTAGAACAACAACAAGAACTCGCTGCCGAGCAAATAACCGTTAAACTAGGACAATCCCTAGAATTGAATGGTGCTAATTTACCGCAATTAATAGTCGTTAGTCCTGGCGTGCCTTGGGATATTCCCGTATTAGTTGAGGCACGCCAATTAGGTATTGAAACCATTGGCGAAATGGAACTCGCATGGCGAAATTTACAATCGCTACCTTGGGTAGGAATTACTGGCACTAATGGCAAAACTACTACCACAGCTTTAATTGCTGCCATTTTCCAAGCAGCAGAATTAAATGCACCCGCCTGCGGTAATATTGGCTACGCCGCTTGTGAAGTTGCCCTATCTCAGGGAGCAGGGAGCAGGCTTGCCGTGAGCGTAGCCGAACGGGAGCAGGGAGCAGGGGAAGCAGCGGAGGCATTTGATAATTCCTCACTCTTCACTCCTAACTCCTCACTCCTAACTCCTCACTCTTCACTCGATTGGGTGATTGCGGAAGTTAGCAGCTATCAAATAGAATCTTCGAGTTCTCTTGCTCCCCGGATCGGTGTTTGGACGACTTTTACACCGGATCATCTTAGTCGCCATAAGACTTTAGAGAACTATTACAACATCAAAGCCAAGCTATTGCGTCAGTCCGAGTTGCAAGTGTTCAATGGCGATGATGCGTACTTGAGCCAGTTAGGTTTAAGTGCTTGGCCTGATGCCTATTGGACAAGTGTCAGAGGAAAAGATTTTCTGATTAGCGAAAAAGGCTTTTACATCGAAGACGGCTGGGTTGTGGAAAAATTGACTGCAACCTCTGCACCAGAACCGATTGTGAAAGTATCTAGTTTGCGAATGGTGGGAGAACATAACCAGCAAAATCTGTTGATGGCAGTAGCAACAGCAAGATTAGCGGGAATTAATCGTGATGCGATCGCGCGTGCAGTTCGGGAATTTCCTGGTGTTGCCCATCGTTTGGAGCATATCTGCACATGGGAAGGTATTGATTTCATTAACGACAGCAAAGCTACTAATTACGATGCGGCTGAAGTAGGTTTAGCATCTGTTAACAGTCCAGCGATTTTAATTGCTGGTGGAGAAGCTAAAGCAGGTGATGATACTGCTTGGTTAGCACAAATTCAAACCAAAGCTGCTGCTGTGTTATTGATTGGTTCGGCTGCACCCGCATTTGCCAAACGTCTCCGAGAGGTGGGGTATCATAACTACCATATTGTAGAAACTATGGAAAGGGCAATTCCCAAGTCGGCAGAATTAGCCAAGCAGTATCAAGCGCCTGTGGTGTTGCTATCTCCGGCTTGTGCGAGTTTCGACCAGTACCCGAATTTTGAGGTGCGGGGCGATCGCTTCCGTCATCTATGCCTTGCTTGGGCAGGTGGTTGGAAACCCGCTAGAGTAGAACTTCCAGAACTTGAAAACTCTAGTCAAGAGTCCATAGTTCAAGGTCGATAAGCATTGTTTGTTTACAAGTTCGTAGTAAGGACTTTAGTCCTTGTTTTCTAAGCACTAAAGTCCTTACTACAAACTCTCAAAACTAATTTGACAAAATATTAGAAAGATTATTTGGTACTAATTTAGTAGTTTTCTATAATTAGATTTTGCTATAGTTTGCAACTTCAACCTCATGAGCGATGCTTGTAGGTTTAGGAATAGGTAAACCATCTTCTAGCATCCCTTCAATATGAAATTCAATAGCTTCTGCAATCATCTGCTTGACTTCTTCTAAAGTTTCACCCACAGCGACACAACCTGGTAAATCAGGGACATAAGCAGAGTAATTACCTTCAGCCTTTTCAATCACCACTACATACTGCATTGCGGTTCTCCTTATAACTGTGCTTGCCTCCAAATACTACTGAGAGTACCAGGGGCTAAGTCGTCAGACAATTTACCTGGAACTGTAACCACACCGGGTTTATCAGGATGTTTGAACTGTCGATGACTACCTTTAGTTCTATCAAGATACCAACCATCAGCTTCCAGTCGCTTGATTACATTACGTACTTTCTTGTTACTACTTATCTGTACAGGTAAAATTTCTGTTACAGATAGAGTGCCTTATTGAGAAAGCAAAGTAAACACAATTATGTCGCAATTCTGTCCGTCATTTTGTCATGGGTTTTAGTATTCCTACCCAACACATCAATCAACCAATAGGGCGATTTCCGGGATTGACTGCATGAATATATTCACTACCCGATCGCGGTCTTCCTCGTTTATAATAAGCTTCTTCTGGTTTACCCCATCCTAGCTGCAAAATCATTTCCAAAAAGCTAGAATTTTCCCACTTACATAAACTTGCCCACTCTGTTCTCTGAACAATTCTCTCTACATCAGAGGTGACAATTTGTTGGTATTGTTTACTATTATTGAAACTCAAATATAAATCCATCCCCATAGAGACTTCATACCAAAATTCTACGATGGAATTTTTAGCGGCTTTTAATATCTCTAAGTCACCATTGAGGGCAATTAACTCACTATCTATTTCGGGATAATGCAAGTTTTTTCCTTTAACTGTCATTTCCCGCCAAATAATACCAGAAACTCGATTTTCTCTCTGATAGTCGTGAATTGCAGTTTTGAAATCTTGATAGGCAGTAAACTGTTGCAACCCATCAGTTCTGATAAACTGGTCAATTACAGGATTGCCAGAGACTTTTATTTCTAACTTTAAGCGTTTTCCTTTCAGGCAAGCTTGGCGTTCGGCTGCCAAAATTTGAATTAGTTCCTGAGTGGTGTAAACCTTTGACATCAGAATACACTCTATTTAGTCATTGGTCATTGGTCATTAGTCATTAGTCATTAGTCAGTTGTTACGGACTTATAGACTATAGATTAACTTTCTAATCATTATGCTTTGACATCGGCGGCAATGTAGTAACAGATATAACTAAAAATTAGGGCAGACCAATTTGGTCTACCCCATAGGTTACTTAGCTAACTCACTACTAAACTCGTTAAAAGCTCGCCGCTTTAGCTGTGCTGTTTCAGTGCGTGGTAATAAATCAAAGATTTTACGAAATTCATCGTCTATATCTTCAAAAGGTACTTGACCCTTTTTATTCAAAACTACTTCACCTGACTTATTTAACACCACTACTTGAGGAACGCTTCCAGCATAGTAATATCCTGGTTCAGTTGGGTCGTAGGTCTCTTTCTGCGGGATAGTATCTACATTAATCGGCATAATCTCTGCTACCCGACCGTAGAATTCCTGTACCCGTGAAATGGAAATGGCATATCTTTTGGAATCGCTACTATCATCCAGATAAAAAGCCAAAAATACGGGTTTATGTTCCGCTAAAGTCTGTGCTAGTGTCTGTCTGGGAGGAACCAATGAACCATTGCCAGCATAAACGACAAAGATGTTGCCATCATATAAATCATTATTCAGACCAGCAGATGCAGGTTGCATACTTATAATGAAAAGACTTACAAGCAACAACAGGCATTTGGACAACCACCTTTGCCAGCCAGTAATTTGTTTATGTAAAAAAAGAAACTTTGTGCTATTCATCAAAAGGAACCTTGCAAGCTACTACTTGTTGTGAGTTTGTGCTGAATTTGACCAACTGGGCTGGATATGTAATTACGCCCACGCACTATTTTTTAAGATAACGCCTACTGAGATTATCTCTCGCAAGTGGCTGGTATCGCTACGCAGAAATCAAAACAGAGGTAAAGTAGCGCAACAATCCAAAATCTAAAATTGCGAATACTGGCTTTTTTAGCCAGGATTCGCTAAACTCACAAGATTAAATTTGCACTTTTAATTAACAACCGCCAGAAGACTAGGGTACAGATGTGGGAAACAAAATACAATTCATAGATAGACTGCGATTGGGTTTCGCGGTGTCAGTGGCAAAGAGTGTGACCTTTATAGTGCGATCGCTTCGTGTGGGTGCTGCTAGTGTATTACCAGGCTCGATTGCTCGTCGCATTGAACCCCGACTCTTACAATTATTGAGTCAGCAAGTTAAAAACGGAGTGATTTTAATTGCTGGTACTAACGGCAAAACCACTACAGCGTTGCTTTTATGCACAATCCTAGAACGCAAAGGTTTTCGTGTCACTCATAATTCTACAGGTGCAAATCTAGAAAATGGCCTGATGACGGCGCTGTTAGAAAGCACCAACTTACTAGGTACGCTAAATACTGATTACGCCATTTTAGAAGTTGACGAAAATATTGTACCGAAGGTATTAGCGCCACTCCAGCCGCGAATCATTCTCTGTTTAAACTTGTTCCGCGACCAACTCGATCGGTACGGCGAAGTAGATACAATTAGTAAGCGTTGGACAAAAGTTATTTCTACCCTACCACCAGAAACAGTGGTAATTCCCAATGCTGATGACCCAACTTTATCTAATCTCGGTCAACAGCTACCTCAAAAGGTGTTATTCTTTGGCTTGAATGAACCAGAACATTATCTAGAAGCTATTCCTCACGCTGTTGATTCTATTTATTGTCCAAAATGTGGACATTCCCTAGATTACAAGGGTGTTTATTTGTCTCATTTGGGAGATTTTACTTGTCCTAAGTGTGGTTTTAGTAAAAGTAAACCGACTCTCGAAAGTAGTGAATGGTCGCAAATTCTAGTTGGTTTATACAATAAATATAATACTTTGGCGGCTGCAACTGCGGCTATTGAGTTGGGAGTTGATGAAGCAACAATCAGAGATACTATTAACAACTTCCAAGCTGCTTTTGGTCGGGCTGAAGATTTAGTAATTAACGGTAAACGAGTGCGAATATTGTTATCAAAAAATCCTGTGGGAACGAATGAAACCATTCGCGTAGTTACTCAAAGCACAGATAAAACCACACTGCTGGTATTGAACGATCGCACGCCCGATGGCACTGATGTATCCTGGATTTGGGACGTGGATACCGAGAAACTAGTCGAACGCGGCGGGACT
Organism: Nostoc sp. DedQUE07; assembly: GCF_034530975.2. Taxonomy (NCBI): domain Bacteria; kingdom Bacillati; phylum Cyanobacteriota; class Cyanophyceae; order Nostocales; family Nostocaceae; genus Nostoc; species Nostoc sp. DedQUE07. Next base: position 25,202 of record NZ_JAVRCC020000010.1, read on the forward strand.
TTAGTAGTGAGTGGCGATCGCGTCTACGATATGGCACTACGTCTACGTTACAGCCAAAAGTCCCCTGAGAGTAACTTAAATTTAATAGTGGAAGAAGATTTGCGACAAGCGATCGCTACTGCATTAGAGCATACAGCAGAGAATGAAACTCTGCATATTCTGCCCACCTATTCAGCCATGCTAGAAGTGCGAGAAGTTTTGACTGGTCGTAAAATTCTTTAAATTGGTCATTGGATAAGAGTTTTTTCCTATGCCCAATGCCCAATACTTCGACTTCGCTCAGTACAAGTGCCCCATGCCCCATTCCCAAAATTTATGAGTTCTCAAAATTTGGAATTAACAATTGGTTGGCTTTATCCGACGCTGATGAGTACTTATGGCGATCGCGGTAATGTAATTACTATAGAACGTCGCGCCGAGTGGCGGGGATACGATGTTAAAGTGTTACCCCTGGATCAAAATTCCACAGCCGCAGATATTAAAACTGTAGATGTAATCGTGGGTGGTGGCGCACAAGATCGTCAGCAAGAAATAGTCATGCGTGATTTGCAGGGTGCGAAAGCTGATGCAATGCGCGAAAAAATTGAAAATGGTACACCAGGAGTATTTACTTGTGGTTCACCCCAATTACTGGGACATTATTATGAACCAGGCTTGGGACAACGAATTGATGGTTTGGGAATACTCGATTTAGTTTCTGTGCATCCTGGTGAAAATACTAAGCGCTGTATTGGTAACTTGGTAATTGAAGTGACAGCCTCACGTCTAGCGCGAGATTTAAAAGAGATGACAGGTAGCACACCATATTTGGTAGGCTTTGAAAATCACGGCGGACGCACCAAACTGGGGAAAGTGGAAGCATTGGGGCGCGTGGTGTACGGTTTGGGAAATAATGGTGAAGATGGGACAGAAGGAGCATTTTATCAGAATGCGATCGCTACTTATTCTCACGGCCCTTTGTTACCGAAAAATCCTTTTGTTGCAGATTGGTTAATTCAAACAGCGCTGCGGCTAAAGTATCAGCAGGAAATTACCTTAGAACCTTTTGACGATAGTCTCGCTATACAAGCACGAGAAGCAATGTTTAAGCGATTGAAAGTGAGTTTACCAAGTGCTGCGGCGGCGAAAGTTTAACTTCAGTTCGCTGATTAAGCCTCTCTCCGTGTCGGGGAGAGGTTTGGAGAGGGGTCAAATTTGACATCAAGCAAAAGGGCAAAGTATGACTCAAGCCTTAACCAAACAAGTAACATTTGATGAATTTATCGCCTGGTATCCCGAATCTTCAGACAGGCGTTATGAACTACATGATGGGATAATTGTTGAAATGCCTAAGCCAAGAGGGAAGCACTCAGAGATAGCTGGGTTTATAAATGGTTCTTTGTTTATTGAAATCGCCCGTTTGTCAATCCCTTGGTTTATCCCTAAAGAATGTGTCATCAAGTCACTTAATACTGATTCCGGTTATGAACCAGATGTCATTGTTCTTGATAGACAAGCTCTCAGCAATGAACCACGCTGGAAAAAAGAATCTATTATTACGCGGGGTAGTTCAGTCAAATTAGTTGTAGAAGTTGTTTCAACCAACTGGAGCGATGATTATGCTTTGAAGCTAGAAGATTACGAGTCTTTGGGTATTCCTGAATATTGGATTGTAGATTATCTAGGTTTAGGTGGTAGGCGGTTTATTGGCAATCCTAAACAACCAACTATCTCGATTTACCAACTAATTGAAGGTGAGTATCAGGTTAGACAATTTAGGGGAAATGACCATATTCAGTCGCCAGCGTTCCCAGAGTTGAATTTAACTGCTGAACAGATTTTTCGGGCTGGAGAAGTCGCGTAAACAAGGGCTAAAAAAGTAAAAGAGTATCAAAGACTCATCGGCGAGTATAAAAGACTCGTCTGCGAGTATCAAAGACTCATCGGCGAGTATAAAAGACTCGTCCGCGAGTATCAAAGACTCATCGGCGAGTATCAAAGACTCATTCACAAGTACCAAAGACTCATCGGCGAGTATAAAAGACTCGTCCGCGAGTATCAAAGACTCATCGGCGAGTATCAAAGACTCATCGGCGAGTATTAAAGACTCATTAACGAAATTCATAGCCCCATTAATGAGTATTAAAGACTCGTTTACAAGCAAATCTGAGCCATTGGTAATGATAAATTCTTTTTAGATTCCGTAAAAATCATTAGCGCTCATGTAGTGCTACACAGGATAGTAGGTTGCTTTGATATCTTGCAGCATTCTCAATTAGCACCCGCGATCGCCTGAAACTCGAACTTCTAAGAACCAATAGCCAAAGCCACTCAAATGGACTAAAACCTAAGTCTGGAAAGAATTTAGTCCTCTTAAGAGGACTTTCGCTATCAGCTATAGGTTTCTAACCTGTGGCGTTTGTTAGGATTAGTGCAAAATATTAGTGGTTGCGAGATTGTCCAGCGAATCAGGGGTATTACATATAATTTTCGTTGACAGGTGAACCTCAGTATGGAAAATACGCCTCAACGTTACCTTGAAAAAATCCGAGAAGCGAAAGAGAAACAGCTTAAAGAATTAGATTTAAGCAATGATTGGCATACTGATAACAAGGAAAAATTAACAGAGATTCCTGCTGAGGTGTTTCAACTGGAATGGTTGGAGGTTTTGAATTTAAGCGGCAACCAATTAAGGACACTGCCAGAAGCGATCGCCCGCCTGCAACAACTCACTTCCCTGGATTTAAGCGGCAACCAATTAAGGACACTGCCAGAAGCGATCGCACGCCTGCAACAACTCACTTCCCTGGATTTAAAGGGCAACCAATTAAGGACACTGCCAGAAGTGATCGCCCGCCTGCAACAACTCACTTCCCTGGATTTAAGCGTCAACGAATTAAGGACACTGCCAGAAGCGATCGCCCGCCTGCAACAACTCACTTCCCTGAATTTAAGGGGCAACCAATTAACGACATTGCCAGAAGTGATCGCCCGCCTGCAACAACTCACTTCCCTGGATTTAAACGGCAACCGATTAAGGACACTGCCAGAAGCGATCACCCGCCTGCAACAACTCACTTCTCTGAATTTAAGCGTCAACGAATTAAGGACACTGCCAGAAGCGCTCACCCGCCTGCAACAACTCACTTCCCTATATTTAATCCACAACCGATTAAGGACACTGCCAGAAGCGATCGCCCGCCTGCAACAACTCACTTCCCTGAATTTAAGCTTCAACCAATTAACGACGCTACCAGAAGCGATCGCCAGTCTCCAACAACTCACCACCCTGAATTTAAGCCACAACCCATTAATGACACTGCCAGAAGCGATCGCCAGTCTCCAACAACTCACTACCCTGGATTTAAGCTATAACCAATTAACGACACTGCCAGAAGCGATCGTCAGTCACCAACAACTCACCACCCTGAATTTAAGCTACAACAAATTAACGACACTGCCAGAAGCGATCGCCAGTCTGCAACAACTCACCACCCTGAATTTATGGGACAATCCTATCGAAAAGCCACCGCCAGAAGTTGTTGAAAAAGGTATTAAGGCCATTAAGGATTATCTTCGACAAATACAAGTAGAAGGTACAGATTATCTGTACGAGGCAAAGTTACTAATTGTTGGTGAAGGAGGAGCAGGGAAGACAACACTGGCGAAAAAGATTAAAGACCAAAATTATCAACTTCGAGAGGAAGACTCTACGAAGGGAATTGAGGTGATCCTGTGGGGTTTCCCAATGGAAAATGGGCGAGAATTTCAAGTCAATATTTGGGACTTTGGGGGGCAAGAGATTTACCATGCTACTCACCAATTTTTCCTCACCAAGCGTTCTCTCTATACTTTGGTGGCAGATACCCGCAAGGAAGACACGGATTTTTATTACTGGCTGAATGTTGTAGAACTCTTGAGCGATAACAGTCCGCTGCTAATCATCAAAAATGAGAAGCAAAACCGCTACAGAGAGATTAATGAACTCCAGTTACGGGGACAGTTTACTAATTTAAAAGAGACTTTAGCAACAAACCTTGCTACCAACAGAGATTTAGAACAAGTTTTAGATAAAATCAAGCATTATATTAAAAACCTACCCCATATTGGCAGTCCCCTCCCAAAAACCTGGGTTAAAGTCCGGGAAGCTTTGGAGAGTGACGCACGCAATTACATCAGCTTGGATGATTACCTGAAAATCTGCCAACAAAATGGGTTCACCCAAAGAAATGACAAGTTGCAACTAAGTGGCTATCTACACGATTTGGGAGTATGCTTGCACTTCCAGGAAGACGCACTTTTGAACAAGACTGTTATCCTCAAACCCAAGTGGGGAACTGATGCAGTCTACAAAGTGCTGGATAATGAAAAAGTGATTCGCAACCTGGGCAGTTTTACCCGATCTGACTTGGCAAACATCTGGTACGAAGACGAATACACCACGATGCATGATGAACTCTTGCGCCTGATGATCAACTTCAACCTGTGCTACGAAATTCCTAGAAGCCAAGGAAAGTATATTGCTCCACAACTGCTATCTGCAAATCAACTCTCATATAACTGGGATAAAACCAACAACCTGATTCTGCGTTACACCTACGAGTTCATGCCCAAGGGGATCATCAGCCAGTTCATCGTCGCCATCCATGAGTTGATAAATGAACAACAATGTGTTTGGAAAAGCGGTGTTGTTCTTAGCAAAGACCAGACAAAGGCAGAGGTGATTGAATATTACGGCAAGCGAGAGATTAAAATTCGAGTCTCAGGTCGTCACAAAAGAGATTTTATGACCATAGTTACACATGAACTCGATAAAATTCATGATTCGTATAAGCGACTGAAGTACAACAAGTTAATTCCCTGTAATTGTGTCACTTGTAAAGATAGCCAAGAGCCACACTTTTACTCTTTTGAGATATTGCGACAGTTTGTAGCCGATAAGCAACAAGGCATTCAATGTCAAAAAAGCTATCAAATGGTTGATGTCTTGGGCTTAATTGATGATGTGATGGATAGAAGGGAGTTACTGAAAGCAGAACAGCAGAAGAGTGATGATTTTCTGCCTAATCCCTCTGAAACAAGAAGGGAAAATGTCGTTGTAACAATTAATAATGTGATTCAGCCATCAAAGCAAGAGAATAATTTTATGACAGAACCATCTAAATCAGAAGCAAATTCTCAACCAGAAGTGCATAAACCATCCTCGCAAATTTCACCTGCTGAACGTGGAATAGCACTTGCTATGGCTCTGGCGGTCTTAATAGTCTTTATTGTTCTTGTACTCTACCCACGAGCAATGCAAGGTAGCACTCTAGCAATAATTAGATTTTTAGCAGCCACATTTGCTGGGATATCAGGTTATTTATTGACGGGTAGTCTTGGTTTAGAAGCACACATACCTTTGAGTAAAACGAATATTAAAGCTACAGGGGCATTTGCAGCGTTTGTCCTTGTATTACTTCTATTCTTTTATGGAGTCCCAGCATCCGAAAATTCAGATAAACCCAAGCCTATTTCAGATGCGAACACAACCATAACGGCGATCGCTAGTATAAATTAACATAGCGATCGCACTGAAAGATTTACTAATTAAAAGCGATCGCACCACCCCAACATCTTAATTTTCTTCACCTTTTTCCTGAAGGAGCTAGCACTCAAACCACATTTTATTGTTGTTGAAGTGCAAACTTTAGCTCTGTCAACTCTAATTCTCCTCCGTTCGTCATTAATACTAAATTAATGCCTAAAACACTTTTTCCTGTAGTTGTATAGTTAGTTAGAGGTATTTGATTAGTCAAATCAAAATTCATAGCACTTCCATAGATCATTTGATATGGAGTTGGTTTATCGCCAAGTAAAAATGATGTGATAGCTACTTGTGCTGGTGCTTTCTTTACTACACCTTTTACAGCTAAAGGCACGAGCCTAAATTGCTTTTGAGTATTAGAGGTATCAATTCTAACGATACATCTAGCCCTTGGTGATTGTGCGTTTACAGTTATATTAGAGCCAAGTGTAAACTGATTTATTTGCGGATTGAAAGTTATATTACATCTCTTATTAACCAAAAAGTTTGGCTGGTTATCTATTGCAACAGCGGTGCTAGATGAATTGGCATTATAACAGAAAAAAAACAAGCACATTAATATGAAAAAATTACGTGCATCACTTAATCTCAACATAACTTCCTCTCCATCAACAGAAATTTGTAATTTTAAAGAAGAATACATTCGGTAGATTCAATGAGTGGGGGATTTAGATTCACCACTCATTGAAGACCACTAAACTTGGAATTTGCTGCGGTGTATCACTATCTATGCGCAGAATCGCTAAAAGCGAGGACTAGCAACGTCTTAGGTCAAAATAAAGCCTTACATCCCCAGCATTGAGATCGGCTGTATCAACGAAAATAGAACTTCCTCGTGAGGATTGTGCAATCATATTAATACCTAATAGTCCTTGCCCACCACCACTACATAAACCTGTAGCAGCTAGAACAGTAATCTCATCTTGCTCCGCAAATGCCTTACTAGATGTAAACTTGCTAGTTTTAGGAGGAGCTACGGCTTGACCGAGAGCACCACCACTAAAGCTATAAGTTCTGTTTAAGCTGGTACCTTTACTCTTGCTATCAATATCAGTAGTTCCTTGGTACAGTACTTGTACATCTTGGACGATGAAACCACTTGGAATAAAAGTTTGAACGCGTAAAATACACTTTTGACGTTGACCATTGAATGCACTAAAGTTATCCAAGACGATCGATAAGCTTCTACCATCATCTCCAGGAAGCTGATCGGCAACACTACATCCACCAGACCCGATTGCATCTCCAAAAGTAATACTAGGCTCATCAGCCAAAGCCTTGGTCGCGATCGCGTTGATTCCAAGAATTGTAGTTAGAGACAGTAATAGACCAAATTGTTTAAAATTCATATTGATTCTACCTATGTTGTTAAAGTTGTTTTTTCATGGAAAATGCAGTCAAAATGCATCTCCCCCAACTATTTAACTAGTGCAGGATAAATCTCTAGAAGGTTTACTTTATTTAGAAACTAAATCGTTTTTAACTGTGGCAAGAATTAACTTAGTGTAGGTATAGCATCACCTACATAGGACTCACCTGTAATAGCCTAAAGTCTTGAGATTAAAAAATGGCACTTTCTCTGTAAGATCCATGAGAGAACTCTCCTATAGATGCAAAAGTAGAATTAAGCTTTAATACCTTCGCTAAGAAAAGAGGCAGTCTAGCTTTTGCCGAAATACCCCAACACAAGAAGGTGTAAACTCTCAAGCTAATTCATGCAATAGTTAAGTGTCTCTATCCTGAAGTTACAAAAAGAATATGAGGAACTTGTGAGGGAATACGGTGCTTATTAAAACTTAAATTTTGCCAGTATTCAGACTGGAATTTACTGGAATATCAATAAAAATAATATTAAAACTACAAAGATGTATATGTCGTTTCTCCTTATATTAGATATCTGATGAAAGAGAATGTGAGGAACTTGTGAGGAAATACTGACAAAACTCGTAAAATTGATCGTCGGTCATGGCGATCGCAGGTTGCAATTGCAAAACCATTGGTATAATTTCTGTGACTACAGGTAAGTTGGTGGTCATAATGGCTTTGTGGCTACTTCACCTGCTTTAACTATAATCTTTTCACAATCTACGGTGAAATGAGGGTTAACTCATGAAGATTGGAATTATTAACCAACAGCAAACTCGGTAAATTGTCGTTTAAAGGGGGAATGAAAAGCCAAAACTATGTCTTTTTTAGGTATACCTCGACTAATAAGTTCATTGGCGATACCTCCTTCAGTACCATCGTGTTGAATCCAAATTTTTTCGTTTTTAATATCTAGATGCAAAACACAGCCATATACACGGCGCTTATTTGACCACCCCGCATGAACAAGTTGATATCGATCGCGTTCTCTATCAAAAATAACTTCTGCTTCGACTTCTTCGTTGCTGGCTTTGATTTCACTGTAAGCTAGCAACAGTTCTTGAATAAGTTGACGGTACTCTTCTACTTTTGCCATTTCACGATCGCCTCCTCTTCTGGATCGAAAACAATCAGCCGAACTTGGTAACGTTGGATTAATAAGCGTGGCAGTTCTAAGGTAAAAAAAGAACGATAGGTGTCTAAAGGAACTGCTAAATATAAAAGTCTCTCAAGTTGTTCTTCTTCAAGTGCTAATTGATATTTGAGATACTGTCCTAAAGCAGTACTAAATTCAGTTGTAGTAGATGGAGCAACAAAGCTTTTAACTTCAACCGCAATTTTTTCTTGATTTCGTTCAGCTGCTAAAACTTTCTCTGCACCAAGGTCGATGTACATATCCAAACCACCAAAACGGAGGAAAAGCGGGTCATTAGTGATGAGCCAACCCTCTTTCTCCAAAGCGCGTCTTACTGCATCATGGAATATGTCTTTCGCTGCCATAGATTCCTAACATTTGTATTTATTCCTTACCAAATCTGACTTAAATCCAAAACAAACCCAGCTAGCAAAGGTTCACCATTAAGCGTTTTTGGATTATCTAATTGTTCAACCGCAATATTAGGACGATAAATAAAAACTCGGCGTTGTTTTCTATCAATTAACCAACCAAGTTGAGTGCCATTATCAATATACTCTTGCATCTTGTCTTGCAAAATTCGCAAATTATCAGTTTCAGAACGCAATTCAATTACAAACTCAGGACAAATCGGTGCAAATTTTTTTCGCAGTTCTGGTGGTATCGCTTCCCAGCGATCGCGTTTTATCCACGCTGCATCGGGCGATCGGACTGCACCATTAGACAAAGTAAACCCACCACTGGAACCAAACCCTACACCTGTACCATCTTGCTTTGTCCATACCCACAACTGCCCAACTAAGTTAAAATTGCGTTCATCAGTTTCCGAACCAGTTGGGGGCATAATGACTAATTCTCCAGCAGGATTACGTTCGATACGAAAGTCGGGGTTTAACTGACAAAATTCATAAAACTGGTCGTCAGTTAGTGCGATCGCAGGTTGCAATTGCAAGACCATTGGTATAATTTCTATGGCTATAGGTAAGTTAATGGTCATAATTAATATTTTGGGGCTTCACCTGTATTTAGGATATATCTTGGCAAAATTTTAGGGGTGGTTACAAAACCACCCCTTCAAATTTAGAATTTACTTGCAGACCCCTTAATGGGAAATTAATTTACTCAGAAATATTAATTGAACTTTCAACTTCAGAAGTAGCCAATGTTGGTGCAGAGAAAATCCGCGAGTACAGACTTGCTGGTTGTTGATGAGCAACAACTGGTAGAACTTGACGAGCATGGGCGACTAATTCTACTGCTTTCACATCATAAGTCTGCGTTGCTAACTTGGGATAAAACCCGATTCCGATGATTGGCAGTAGCAAACAAGCGGTAATAAATATTTCGCGGGGTTTGACATCAGAGATTACAGCATCCAAGTGCAACTCTTTATTTTGCTCACCGTAGAACACTTGACGCAGCATCGACAGTAAATAAATCGGTGTCAAAATCACGCCAACTGCTGACAGCAGCACGACTACAACTTTGAAGCTGGAACTGTAAACATCACTGCTGGCGATACCCAGAAACACCATCAACTCACCCACAAAACCACTCATTCCGGGTAAAGCCAGAGAAGCCATTGAACCAATGGTAAAGAGAGCAAAGGTTTTGGGCATTACTTTAGCCATACCGCCCATTTTATCCATCATCAAGGTGTGGGTGCGATCGTAAGTCACGCCAGACAGGAAGAACAAGCTAGCAGCAATCAAGCCGTGGGAAACCATCTGTAATACAGCACCGCTGATACCAAGTTCTGTGTAAGAGGCAATCCCAATCAGCACAAACCCCATATGGGCAATTGAAGAGTAAGCCAAGCGGCGTTTGAGATTGGTTTGAGCAAAGGCACAGCAAGCACCGTAGACAATGTTAACCACACCCAAAACTGCTAACACTGGGGCAAAAGTCACATGGGCATTGGGCAACATCTCCACATTGAAGCGGATGAGAGCATAACCACCCATTTTTAACAACACACCAGCCAAAATCATTGAACCGGGTGCTGATGCTTCACCGTGGGCATCAGGTAGCCAAGTGTGTAAAGGGAAAATCGGCATTTTCACACCGAAGGCAATTAAGAAACCTGCATAAACCAACAATTCCAAGGTTTTGGGGTATTCTTTCATTCCTAGAGTCGCCATATCGAAAGTGACGGTATCTCCAGAGAATGCCATTGCAAAACCGGCAATCAAGATAAATATTGATGCAGCAGCGGTGTAAAGAATAAATTTGGTAGCGGCATAACGGCGGTTTTGTCCTCCCCAAATGGAAATTAGCAGGTAAACCGGCACTAACTCGATTTCCCACATCAGGAAGAACAACAGCAAATCTTGGGCAACAAATACGCCAAGCTGGGCGCTGTACATCGCTAACATCAAACCATAAAATAATCGCGGCTTGGTGTTAACTTTCCAAGCCGCGAATATTGCGAGGGTATTTATTAAGCCTGTCAGAAGCAGTAAGGGCATCGATAAACCATCAACCCCCACAGCCCAATGCAAACCTAACTGCGGTATCCAAGGATAGTTTTCTAGAAGTTGGAGTCTCGAACTCTGGAAGTCGTACTCATACCAAAAGGCATAAATCATCAGTGCAAAGTCGGCGATCGCAACTCCCAGACCATACCACCGCACAGTTTTACCTTCCTTGTCTGGGATTAGGGGGATGGCTAAGGTAGCCACCAAGGGTAAGAGGATTATGGCTGTTAGCCAGGGAAATTCAATAGCATTCATTACTTCTGACAATCAATTTGCCTTATCACTTTTGATTTAATTATATTAAGTAATCAATACTTTTGTAAACATTCTTTAACTCTAGAAGATGAAATTTTTGACAAAGATAAGAACATATACTCATTGAATGTCAAATTTTCAGGAAAAATAAGAATAAATACTTATCGGGTTTTGACGATTCCATTCTAAATGTAAACTTTTGCAACGTCAACAAAAAACGGTAGCTTTAGCTACCGTTACAATACAGTTACATTTTTTGGTTCAGCCCAATTGTCAGGACTATTTACTCTACGCTTCTAAGTTGAGTCATAAACCTAACCCTCTGTATTGGGTTAAGTGCAACGCCAATTTAAGGTTTAGCTATGTACTGAGATACTTTAATGTGCTAGCTATGAGAGCAAAATACCCTTTTAAAACATCCTCTAACAGCTAAAAAGTCACCACACTACGAATTGATTCACCTTTGTGCATCAATTCAAAAGCATCATTAATTTGCTCAATGGGCATCACATGAGTAATTAAATCATCAATATTTATCTTACCTTCCATATACCAATCAACAATTTTCGGCACATCTGTACGTCCTCTAGCGCCACCAAATGCTGAACCTTTCCAAACGCGCCCAGTTACTAGTTGAAAAGGACGAGTACTGATTTCCTGTCCAGCACCAGCAACACCAATAATCACGCTGACGCCCCAACCTTTATGGCAGCATTCTAATGCTTGACGCATAATTTTGACATTACCGATACATTCAAAACTATAATCAGCACCGCCTTTTGTTAAATCAACCAGATAGGGAACTAAATCACCTTCTACTTCCTGGGGATTAACAAAGTGCGTCATGCCAAACTTTTCTGCCAAGGCGCGTTTGTTGGGATTAATATCTACCCCGACAATCATATTTGCCCCCACCATCCGCGCCCCTTGGATGACATTTAAGCCAATACCACCCAAACCAAAAACCACAACATTTGCTCCAGGTTCCACCTTGGCAGTATTGATGACTGCACCAATACCAGTAGTCACACCGCAGCCAATGTAACAAACCTTATCAAAGGGAGCATCTTCCCGAATTTTTGCTAAGGCGATTTCTGGCAGCACCGTATAGTTAGCAAAAGTGGATGTACCCATATAATGATGAATCATCTGCCCATCAATACTAAAGCGACTGGTGCCATCGGGCATCACACCGCGTCCTTGAGTTAGGCGAATGGCTTGACAGAGATTAGTTTTGAAACTCAGACAATATTCGCATTGGCGACATTCGGGAGTGTAGAGGGGAATCACGCGATCGCCTGGTTTGAGACTGGTGACACCAGCGCCTACTTCCACTACCACACCAGCACCTTCATGTCCCAAAATAGCCGGAAACAAACCTTCGGGATCGTCACCAGATAAGGTAAAAGCGTCGGTATGACAAACCCCGCTTGCTTTCACTTCAACTAACACTTCGCCGGCTTTTGGCCCCGATAGTTGAACTGTTTCAATCGTCAACGGCTTACCTGCGCTGTAAGCTACTGCTGCTTTAACTTGCAATGTCAGCGCTCCTGTATAGTTTTGTCATTTGTCATTTGTCATTTGTCATTGGGATTAGGGGAGAGGTGACAGGTGATAGGGAATAATCTGTACCCTTTACCCTGTAACCTATTCTCTTCTTTACTCCCCAGTTTCCTCACACGCATTGAACGCATGATAAACTTTTGTATTACTTCATCGGATTTACTCAGCACGATCGCCGCTATAACGATAAATATTACTTTGTTAAAATATCATTCTCTAGCTAGATTGGTTAAAGGCGGCAACAGCTGTTTTGACAACGATGTAAACTTGATGTCAGCAGCAACCTCCAAATAATTTGTCCACTCCTTAATTAATACATTATTTTGTCACAGCTTATGAACCCTGCCCTAACTCAAATTGGCGCTCAAATGTCAAACCTGACTGGCGTAAGAGCAATCATGAAGGATATTATCGAGACATTACGAGCGGGTGCAGGGCAGCAGTTTATTAATTTGAGTGCTGGTAATCCGTTGATTTTGCCAGAGGTAGAGCAATTATGGCGGGATTGCACTGCACAGCTTTTGGCTAGTCCAGAATATGGTGAGGTAGTTTGCCGCTACGGTTCAAGTCAAGGGTATGCACCATTCGTTGAAGCGATCGCCAACGACTTTAACAAACGCTACGGGTTAAAATTAACCGATCGCAATATCCTCATCACCCCCGGTAGTCAAACCCTCTACTTCTACGCTGCTAATACCTTCGGTGGCTACACCCCTAGCGGCGAGTTAAAACAAATCGTTTTACCCCTCAGCCCTGATTACACAGGTTACGGCGGTATCTGCTTAGTTCCAAAAGCCTTAACTGCCTACAAACCAACTCTCGATATTGATGCAGCCGCCCATCGATTTAAATATCGCCCCGACTTCAGCCAACTTACGATTACAGAAAATACGGGTTGTGTTCTCTTCTCTCGCCCCTGTAATCCCACTGGTAACGTCCTCACGGATGATGAGGTGAAAAAGATTGCCGCCCTAGCTGCGCCTTACAATCTACCCGTGTTAATTGACTCAGCTTATGCGCCTCCCTTCCCAGCATTAAACTTTACCGAAATGACACCAGTGTTCGGTGATAACATCCTCCACTGCATGAGTTTATCGAAAGCCGGATTACCAGGAGAAAGAATTGGTATAGCTATTGGGGATGAAAAGTGGATTGAAGTGTTGGAGTGTTTTCAAGCAAATATGAGTCTCCATTCTTCACGTTACGGCCAAGCGATCGCAGCTTATGCAATCAATTCTGGTGCTCTAGTGGAAATTTCTCACACTGTCATTCGTCCCTTTTACCAAAATAAATTTACCGTTTTAGAAACCAGCTTAGAACAAGCCATGCCCAAGGATTTACCTTGGTATCTCCATCGCGGTGAAGGAGCAATTTTTGCTTGGTTGTGGTTACAGGATTTACCCATGAGTGATTGGGAATTTTACCAGCTAGTTAAGCAAGTAGGTGTGATTATTGTCCCTGGAAGTACCTTCTTCCCCGGTTTAGACCAAGAGTGGGCGCACAAGCACCAATGTTTCCGCATCAGCCTTACAGGTACAGATGAAGAGATAGCCACTGCTATGCAACGTTTAGCAAAAGTGGCCGAAGAAGCTTATCAGCGTGCGGCTGTGACTGCCTGATTAGAGAAAGTTAGGAGTTAGGAGTTAAGAGTTAGGAGTTAGGAGTTATAAGAATTTTTTCTCCAATGCCCAATGACAAATGACAAATGACAACTGACAAATGACAAATGACAAATTAGATAATTGGTTAGAAATTGGTAAGATTGTTGCCCCTCAAGGATTGTCTGGAGAATTACGGGTTTATCCTGTATCAGACTTTCCCGAAAGATTTGAAGTACCGGGAAAACGTTGGTTGTTGTGTTCAGGTGACACAGAACCGCAACCAATCGAATTATTAACAGGACGTTATATCAGTAATAAAAACTTGTATGTAATCAAATTAGCTGGCGTGGAAAATTGCGATCGCGCAGAGGCGTTGCGCGGTTGTAAATTAATGGTACCAGCAAGCGATCGCCCCCAATTAGGCGAAGATGAATATCATGTCCTCGATTTGATTGGCTTAGAAGTCTTTATGCAAGCATCTGGCGAACTCGTAGGTACGGTGGTAGACATTATCCCTGCCGGCAATGATTTGCTAGAAGTAAAATTACACCCATCTTTTACCACTGACAAAGGACAAATGACAAATGACAAAGGACAAATAACAAATGACAAAAGGCAAAAGACTGTTTTGATTCCATTTGTGGAAGCGATCGCACCAGTGGTAGACTTGCCATCTGGTCGTATTGAAATTACGCCACCGCCTGGATTATTGGAGATTAATAATTAGGTTATTCCTCGATCTATCTCTAGCTAATTCTGCTGTACTGGATAGTCATAAAGGCTGAAAAATTTATTAAGGGTAGATGGCCATCATCTTGAAAATAAGTAAGATTACATACTGGTGAATCCGTCAAAATCCTTTTGTAATGGAGTGTCGAAATGACATTAGCCAGTCCTCCACAAACAAAGCCTTTAACAGATGAAGAATTACATAAGATAAACGCCTACTGGCGTGCAGCGAACTATCTTTCGGTTGGGCAAATATATCTACTGGACAATCCGCTACTGAGAGAACCCCTAAAGCTGGAACACGTCAAACCCAGGCTCTTGGGTCACTGGGGAACAACGCCAGGGTTGAACTTTATCTATGCTCACCTGAATCGGGCGATCAAAAAATATGACCTCAACACAATATATATTGCTGGCCCCGGTCATGGAGGGCCTGGACTGGTAGCCAACACCTACCTAGAAGGGACTTACACCAAGTATTATCACAACATCTCCCAGGATGCTGAAGGAATCCAGAAACTCTTCAAACAATTCTCTTTCCCTGGTGGTATTCCCAGCCACGTTGCACCGGAAACTCCTGGTTCGATCCACGAAGGCGGGGAATTAGGTTATGCCCTCGTCCACGCTTATGGTGCTGCCTTTGATAACCCTGATTTAATTGTTGCTGCTGTTGTCGGAGATGGCGAAGCCGAAACAGGTGCTTTAGCGACTAGCTGGCATTCCAACAAGTTTCTTAACCCCGTGCATGATGGGGCTGTACTGCCGATCCTGCACTTGAATGGATATAAAATTGCTAACCCAACAGTATTGGCACGGATTAGCCGTGAGGAATTAGAAAGCTTGTTTGTCGGCTACGGTTACAAGCCCTACTTTGTCGAAGGTGACGATCCCGCAGATGTCCACCAGCAAATGGCGGTGACTCTAGATATAGCGATCGCCGAAATTCAAAGTATCCAAAGAGAAGCCCGCGTACATGGTTTCACCGAACGTCCTCAGTGGCCGATGATTGTCTTGAAAACCCCTAAAGGATGGACAGGGCCCAAGGAAGTCGATGGCAAAAAAACTGAAGGTTTTTGGCGATCGCACCAAGTCCCCTTTGGCAACATCGCCAAACAGCCAGAACATCTGAAACTCCTAGAAGATTGGATGAAGAGTTACAAACCAGAAGAACTCTTCGACGCTAACGGCACACTAATTCCCGAACTAGCAGAACTGGCTCCCAAGGGGCATCGACGCATGGGTGACAATCCCCACGCTAACGGCGGTCTTTTGCTGTGTGACTTGAAAATGCCCGACTTTCGAGACTATGCCGTAGATGTTCTCAAACCAGGGCAAGCGATCGCTGAAGCTACCCAAGTTGCCGGAAAATTTCTCCGGGATATCATGCAACTTAACCAAGAAAGCCGCAACTTCCGCATCGTCGGCCCCGATGAAACGGTATCGAATCGCTTGGGCGCTGTGCTAGAAGTTACAGACCGGGATTGGGCAGCCCAGATCCTCCCCGAAGATGACCACCTTTCCCCCGATGGTCGGGTGATGGAAATTCTCAGCGAAACTAATTGTCAAGGATGGTTAGAAGGCTACCTCCTCACAGGACGCCACGGGTTTTTCTCTTGCTACGAGGCATTTATCCACATCATTGACTCGATGTTCAACCAGCACGCCAAATGGTTGAAAACGACTAGACATATTCCCTGGCGTAGACCGATTGCTTCCCTCAATTACCTACTCACTTCTCACGTTTGGCGACAAGACCATAACGGTTTCTCCCACCAAGACCCCGGTTTTATTGACCATGTAATCAACAAAAAAGCAGAGATCGTTCGGGTGTATTTGCCCCCCGATGCCAACACTTTGCTATCAGTAACCGATCACTGCCTGAGAAGCCGTAACTATGTCAACGTTATCGTTGCTGGAAAGCAACCAGCATTGCAATACCTAAATATGGATGCTGCTATCAAGCACTGCACCAAAGGCATCGGTATTTGGGAATGGGCAAGCAACGACCAAGACGGCGATCCAGATGTAGTAATGGCTTGTGCTGGGGATATTCCTACCTTAGAAACCTTGGCGGCTGTGGATATTCTGCGCCAGCATTTCCCTGACTTAAAGGTGCGGGTGGTGAACGTAGTCGATTTAATGACACTACAGCCAAAAAGCGAACATCCCCACGGTTTGAGCGCAAAAGACTTTGACACGATTTTCACCACAGATAAACACATTATCTTTGCCTTTCATGGCTATCCCTGGTTGATTCATCGCTTAACCTATCGTCATACTAACCACGAGCAGATGCATGTGCGCGGCTACAAGGAAGAAGGAACTACCACCACCCCCTTTGATATGGTTGTTCTTAACGAACTCGATCGCTTCCATTTAGTGATGGACGTAATTGAGCGCGTACCAAAATTGGGATATAGGGCAGCTTATGTCAAGCAACATTTGCAAGACAAATTGATCGAACACAAGCAATATATTGATAAGTACGGCGACGATATGCCGGAAATTCGCGATTGGAAGTGGCCCTATTAATCGGAGGACTTACGCAAACAATAACCGAAATCTTTATTTTCAGGTAGGGGCAATTCATGAATTACCCCTATAATGTGCGGTTTTGCGTAAGTTCTAAATAGGAAATAAGTAGACCTCTTGCAAAAATCCTTGAATCGAATGGCAAGCTTGTAAAGCTGAAAGCTCGTGTAGGCAGGGTGTTGGGGGTAGGGTGTAGGGTGTAGGGGAAAATTAAGAAAACAAAATATCGAGTAAGAAAACAAAATATCGAGTATGAACATAAATATTTTCCTTCTTCACTACACCCACTCAGCCACACCCCACACCCAAAAGCCTTATAGGTAATGGGTTTGGCGTTAACAAGCGTGCCATTCTCCTTGAATCACCTCTCCCCTTGTGAAGCGACAAGCCTTTCTTTAACGTGAGTTCGACGAGTGCTATTTTGACCTCTCCCCCAGCCCCTCTCCTACCAGGAGAGGGGAGCAAAAACTTTTCTTTTCTCGTTCTCCTCGCTCTCCTTACCCAGACGCTACGCGTTCGCTTTTTAGGAAAGGGAGGCTGTCCGGGAAAGGTCTGTCGAACTCACGTTATATTAAATTCAAACAGTCGTTGATTGAATTCGGGCGATCGTTTATTGAATTCGGGCAGTCGTTTATTGAATTCGGGCAGTCGTTTATTGAATTCGGGCGGTCGTTTATTGAATTCGGGCGATCGTTTATTGAATTCGGGCGATCGTTTATTGAATTCGGGCAGTCGTTTATTGAATTGTTCCTCATCTGGTGATTTAGCTAATTTCACTTTCACCATGCCAATCTGCTCGACTCAGACAATAAACAAAGCACTCATCGTCACCAAACCGTCGATACTCGATAAATTTGAAGCCAAAGCGTTCATAGAAGCGGTGAGCGCGAGTATTACTGGCTAGCGGATCGACAAGTATAGCCGTCACTTGCGGATCGGCAAAACATCGAGCAAGTGCAAGCCGCATCATTTGTGTTCCATAGCCTTTACCCAAATCAGTTTCTTCCCCAATCCAGATATCAATGGCACGAAGATTCGCCGTAACATCACCCCAGTAATGGCTATCCTCATGTGCTGGATCGATAATCTGAATAAATCCAATGGGACGACCATCAATTTCAGCAATCAATTGCTCTCTCCATTCGGGAGTGCGTTCAAGTTGTACTTCCCAGCCCCAGTCATCGTTAGGATCGGAGTTAATCACATGAGGTTGTTCATCCCAGTGGCGCAATAAATCCAAATCAGCAAAGCTAGCAGGGCGGAGGTTTATCCTTATCCCAGGTGGCGGGGCATAATTCATACTGTTTCTCCTATGTTTTCGGCGATTCACTAGACCAGTTGAATCACGACACCGTTGGGGTCTGTGACTTGAAACAACCTTTCACCCCAAGGTTCACTCTCAATCTCCGTTGTAATTTTCACATCTTACTGATTGAATTCGCGCGTCAAAAATCTCAAAGTAATTTTGCTCATATTGTTCTAGAGGATGTAGAAACCTCTAGTTCAGGCGTTCGCGGAGCGTCTCGTAGAGAAGCCAATTAAAGGTAGTTCATTTAGTCGAGTACTAGTGAAACCCAAAAGCATTTACATAATTTTTTAACTTTGTAATGAAAAGTACTTAAACTTACTTAATGCATCAACTGCTACCTACCTTTATGGTTAGCGCTAGGATAGCTATGTATTTTATGAAAGTATAAATATGGCTCAAACTTTTTACGTAAATTCAGTAACAGGCAGTGATGCCAACCCAGGTAGCCAACAAGCCCCTTTCAAAACTATTACTAAAGCCCTTAAGGTAGCTACTGTTGATACCAAAATTCAACTAGCAAATGGTAATTACAATGCTGCTAGCGGTGAAGTCTTTCCGTTAACGGTTCCATCTGGTGTGACAGTGGTGGGTAATGAAACCAATAAAGGCAATGGTATTTTGATTGAAGGAAGTGGTACTTACCTAAGCCGTACTTTTGCTGGTCAGAATGTCACTTTTGTACTGCTGGATAAAGCTGAACTCCGAGGAGTGACTGTAACAAATTTGGCTAGTCGTGGTAGTGGTGTTTGGATTGAATCAACTGCCCCTACTGTTGCTAATAGCACCTTCATCAACAATAAGCGGGAGGGAGTATTTGCTACAGGCGATGCTAACCCAGTGATTCTAGGTAATGTGTTCAGTGAGAATGCAGCTAATGGAATTGCGATCGCTAAAAATTCTAAAGGTCAAATCGAAAATAACACCTACTCTAAAACGGGTTTTGGCATTGCCATTAGCGATACTGCATCACCCATCCTTCGAGATAACAGAATTTATGAAAACCGTTCTGGGATTGTCATCTCTGGTAGCGCTCGTCCCGTATTACGTAATAATGTCTGTGAAAATAACACTGATGATGGGATCACAGTAATTGGAACTGCTCTACCGGATATCGGCAGTAACAATAATCCAGGGGGCAATACTCTACGCAATAACGGTAAATTCGATTTGCAAAATGTCAGTTCCAACAAGCTGATTTCTTTAGGAAATAAAATAGATGCGTCTAAAGTTACCGGAAACATAGAGTTTGCAGATAGTTCAGTTCCAACCCCAACACCAACGCCAACTCCAACACCAACGCCAACTCCAACTCCAACTCCAACGCCAACACCAACTCCAACTCCAACTCCAACGCCAACTCCAACTCCAACGCCAACACCAACTCCAACGCCAACTCCAACTCCAACTCCAACTCCAACTCCAACACCTGCTATTGAATTAACCGATATTGCGAATCATTGGGCAGGTGGGTTTATTAGGGAATTAGTCAAATTGGGGATAGTTAATGGTTTTCCCGATCGCACATTTAAACCCGATGCGACAATGACACGGGCACAATTCGCGGCAATACTAGTAAAAGCTTTCAACCCATCGCCAAACCGTGCGGCGATCAAATTCAAAGATGTACCAGCAGACTTCTGGGCATCCAAGGTAATTCAGCAGGCATATCAGGGTTTATTTCTCTCTGGTTTTCCCAACAATACCTTTAGTCCCAACAAAAATATCCAGCGCGTGCAAGTGATTGTCTCTCTGGTGAATGGATTGGGGTTATCTAGTGATGGTACGGCAACTATCAAAGTTTTCGATGACCAAGCCAAGATTCCTGAATATGCCAAGGATGAAGTAGTAAAAGCTATAGACAAGAAAATTATCGTCAATTACCCAAACCTGAAACAACTCAATCCTACCCGCGATGCTACACGCGGTGAGGTAGCGGCGATAGTGTATCAAGCTTTGGTAGATGCTGGGCGTGTAGCAGCGATCGATTCGTCTTATATAGTGACTGCTTGAGGGGGCAGGGGGCAGGGGGCAGGGGGCAGGGGAGACAAGGGGACAAGGGGACAAGGGGGAATTATTGAACAACTCTCTCCCTTGTCTCCCCCCTCTCTTCTTCGTCTACTTTGTCTCTTCTCCATGCCCTCTGCATACCTCTGCCTCTGGAGCATCCTTATGCTACCTACCCTTCAGTTTAACAAGCGTGCTATTCAAGTCACGGGTGTTGGTGAAAAGTTAAAGGCGAACGCTGGGAAAACAAACGTTCGCTTAACTCTACTTGCCGAACATAGTGGTTAGTTGCTTGTTACTAGCATATTATAGACTGTGAATTTGAAAGCATTTGATAAAGATTTTGGTGCTAATGCCGATGAATTCGATCTAGTTGCTTCGCCCTCTAATACGCCCCCAGTGGCCCCACTTTCTTGGAAACCTAAATTAAATCAGGCTTTCTTGATTTTGAATTTTGAATTGGTATTATTACCATGTTCCAGTAATAGAATTGAGAGCGAAGGCTTGATAAAGTCTTCAACTATCAAAAGATAGATGCTTTAGTAGCAGATTTTACCTGTAAAAAAAACAAAAGTCTGTATTCAAAGTAAGCTTGTAGCATATAAAACGCTTGTAAGATTTTTATGACTTCCCGGATTCGCTTTTTAATGTGCCCTCCTGACCACTATGACGTGGACTATGTGATTAATCCTTGGATGGAAGGGAATATTCACAAATCATCGCGCGATCGCGCCGTGGAACAGTGGCAGGGACTACATCAAATCCTCAAAGAACACGCCATTGTCGATTTAGTACCACCGGAAAAAGGCTGGCCTGATTTGGTTTTTACTGCCAATGCTGGCTTAGTTCTGGGCGATAATGTCGTCCTCAGTCGCTTTTTGCACAAAGAGCGTCAGGGAGAGGAGCCTTTCTTCAAACAATGGTTTGAGGCAAATGGTTATACAGTCAATGAACTTCCCAAAGATTTGCCCTTTGAGGGAGCAGGAGACGCACTGCTAGATCGGGAAGGACGCTGGTTATGGGCGGGATACGGTTTCCGCTCGGAATTAGATTCTCACCCTTATCTAGCTAAATGGCTGGATATTGAGGTGCTATCCCTACGATTAATAGACGAACGTTTCTATCACTTAGATACCTGTTTTTGTCCTCTAGCAAATGGCTATTTGCTATACTATCCCGGCGCTTTTGATTCTTACTCCAACCGCTTAATTGAAATGCGAGTTGCACCAGAAAAGCGCATCGCAATTGAAGAAGCTGATGCAGTCAACTTCGCTTGTAATGCGGTGAATGTGGATAGCATCGTCATCATGAACAAGACGAGTGATGCTTTGAAAACTCGCCTTCAGGATGCAGGTTTCCAAGTGCTGGAAACGCCACTTACGGAATTTCTCAAAGCCGGTGGTGCGGCTAAATGCTTAACTTTACGGGTGACTGAACCAGTTAGAGATGAAATTCATGCCAATGTCTCGGTAGAAAGCCGCGTCATTCGCATGGAAGGACATTTGTTAGATGCTGGCTTAATTAACCGCGCTTTGGATTTGATTATAGATGCCGGGGGAAGTTTCAAAGTCCTGAATTTCAACTTGGGAGAACAACGCCAAAGTACTTCAGCCGCCGAGGTGAGAGTATCAGCACCATCCCATGAGGTGATGGAAGAAATCATTTCCCGATTGATTGATTTGGGTGCTGTAGATTTACCCCATGATGAGCGAGATGCCAAACTAGAACCAGTAATTCAAGATGGCGTTGCGCCTGATGATTTTTACGTCAGTACAATTTATCCCACCGAAGTGCGAATTAATGGTCAGTGGGTGAAGGTGGAAAATCAACGGATGGATGGTGCGATCGCCATTACCCAAACTGCCAATGGCTTTGTAGCTCGGTGTAAAATACTCCGTGATTTAAAAGTTGGCGAACAGGTAATTGTAGATGTTTTAGGTATCCGCACCATCCGCAAAACTGAATCGCGGGAACTCCGCAGTACTCAAGAATTCAGCTTTATGTCGGCGGGAGTTTCTAGCGAACGGCGCGTGGAATTAGTCGTTGAGCAAGTGGCTTGGGAATTGCGTAAAATCCGCGATGCTGGTGGTAAAGTAGTTGTCACAGCTGGGCCGGTGGTAATTCACACTGGTGGCGGCGAACACTTGGCGCAACTGATTCGAGAAGGATATGTACAGGCGTTGCTGGGTGGGAATGCGATCGCAGTTCACGACATCGAGCAAAATATCATGGGCACTTCCTTGGGTGTAGACATGAAGCGGGGTGTCGCCGTACATGGAGGACACCGCCATCACCTCAAGGTAATTAATAGTATCCGTCGTTATGGCAGCATTCCCAAAGCTGTGGAGGCGGGAGCAATTAAAAGTGGCGTGATGTATGAATGCGTCCATAATAATGTGCCTTTTGTGCTTGCGGGATCGATTCGGGATGACGGGCCTTTGCCTGATACCGTAATGGATTTGATTCAAGCACAGGAGCAATATGCCAAACACCTAGAAGGTGCAGAGATGATTTTAATGCTGTCATCGATGCTGCACTCCATTGGTGTGGGTAATATGACTCCGGCAGGAGTGAAAATGGTATGTGTCGATATTAATCCAGCTGTAGTGACTAAGTTAAGCGATCGCGGTTCTGTAGAATCAGTGGGTGTGGTGACAGATGTAGGATTATTCTTGAGTCTGTTGATTCAGCAGTTGGATAAGTTGACAAGTCCTTATGTAAATAAGGTAGGTTAGGAAAATGAACCGCGAAGACGCGAAGGGCGCGTTCGCGTAGCGTCTCCGATAGGAGAAGAAAGGAAAATGACAAGAGTAGCTTTCAGTGAATTGCAGGTTAATTGGGTAAGTTTTATAGCTGATTTCTTGTTGGTAGGAATGGTTTTTGGCCCGCCTATTGCTCCCTTTTTGGCTGCGTCTGGAGTGTCTTTGCTTCCTGGGATTGCGGACATCATTTATTTCATGGGTAATCATGTCTGTCCGCAACCAGATATGGGGTTAGATTTAGCACCACCGTTTATTATGGCTGTGTGTATGCGCTGCTACGGCACTGTCACGGGTTTGCTAATTACTCGTCTGTTGTATGGGATAACTGGTGGTAAGGGATTTTACTGGTTAAATCAATATGGCTGGAGTGGTGTGGCGATCGCAAGTGTGCTAATGATGGCTTATCCTTTGGAATTAGCAGCACAGATTTTTGGTTTGTGGAATTTTAATAACTATCTGGTTACGCCTTTCGGGTTGATTACGGGTTTGGCGTGGGGATTGTTTACTATGCCAATTTTGCATGGGTGGCATGGTGCTAAAACTAGCTTGACCAAATTGTAAGTTTTATCGCACAGCTTAATAGATAAAGTGGATTACTTTTTGTAAGTCGAGACAATCGCATTGTCAGTCGATGCAATCGCATTGTGAGTTAAAACAATCAAAAGATTGGGGAATTAGTTCTTATTTATGATGAAAATATAGAATTTGTTGATGAGAGTTGGTTTTTAGATGTCGATTCTCCAATGCTTGAAATAAGTTGAACTTCACTCATGACTTGCATCTATTTCTGGACAGAATTCGTTGTGTCGTAAGATTCGGATCATCTTTCGCCCAGGATGTTTGAACAACACATCAAACTCACTATTGGGCATTCTCAAGTTTTCAGGAATGAGATAGGTTTGGATTGGTTCTGTTAGCACTAACCCATGCCCAGGAAATAGAATAATCGTAATTTCACCAGCACATAGACATCCTAAAACTCGTGCAGGGACACGCACATAAAAATACGAACTGTCTTCTTTATGGTGCATATCACGATATTGTAAGCATCAGCTAGTAATGTGCTATAACTATTTAGCGATCGCTAGTATTTACAGTACTAGCGATCGCCATATTTCTTATTGCTGTAGTCTTACACTGGTTGTACCTACCTCCACCTTCTGCGCTCCTTCAACGATTTGGTAAAGTTTGTGTTCAAATTTCTGCATACACGCTGACCAATCAAATTCGAGTATAGAGGGGCGAGCGTGTCTAGTCATATCTGCTTTCAAACCGGGATTTTCCAAAATCGCAATTACCTTTTGGGCGAAATCTGTAGGATTGTTAGGTTGGGCGAGGAAGCCATTCCGACCAGGAAATACCTGTTCTGAAGTTGAAGGTGCAACAACAGCAACCAGAGGAGTTCCAGAGGCTAATGCTTCGTTATTTGTCGTGCAGAAGTTCTCGGTGACAGAGGGGTTGACAAAAATATCTGCTCTAGCAAACCAACCTAGAAGTTCCGTTCCGTGGGACTCACCCCATACAGTAACACCCGATCCAAACTTTTTAGCACGCTCGCGGATCTCTTCATCTAGCGGGCCACTACCAACAATTACCAGATGGACATCAGGAATTTTCGCAGCTATGACTGGAAAGATATCAAGCAATTGGTTGACATTCTTTTCGGGTGTAATGCGTCCAACAAACAACAAAGTTGGTCGGTTATCGTTAGGAATTGGGTCGTAACAAATGTTTCGCGGGTGAAATTTTTCGCAATCGATACCTTGATAAGCGACGTATTCAGCGCGTTGGCATTTCAGTTCTTCGTATTTAGTCAATTGTTCTTTAGAAGAGAAGTAATTGAAGTCATAAGACTCACTAAACTGCTTAACTAAAACGGGAACGATGGGACGAACCAAATTGAAAAATCGGTCTCCAAAGTAATATTTGATATACGCAACAATATCTGTATGGAAGAGTGATATTATTGGCGTGCCTGTTCGTTTTGCGTATTGAGTGCCGATTGGGCGACCATAACCTTGTAAGAAAAATGAGTATAAACCTCTCATTTGGGCTGCTTCTTCAACCACGATAATATCGGGTTTGAATTTCTCTAGTAACTTGGTATCGCTCCAATGTCGATAGTTCAACGGTTGAGGAAGAGACTTATAGAATAGCAGCGGTTCTGTAGGGAATGCGTAAGCAGAAAAATTGGGGAAAGATTGAATTTCCTCTAAACCTAGCATGGGGCGATCGCCAACATTTTTGGGGTAGCGATCGTTGATTTGCGGATGGATTAAAAAAACCTCATGTCCCTGCTCTAGCAACCAACGAACTCGTTGGTGTACTGCAACGGAAACACCAGTCAAAAAAGGAGCATACAACCCTGTAAACAGTGCAATGCGAAGTTTTTGCTTAGTCATAATAAAAGGGAATATTTCAGAAAATTGCTGGTTTTTAACTTAGGATTTACGCAGCAAATGTTTTATGAACATCCTGATTATTTGGCTCAGAAATTCCCACTAATACAACTAGACTAAGGATTTACGCATTGTTAAATAGCTGAAATTTTAGATTTTGAAGTGGATGTTTATAGTGCTTCTCGTTTGTGTGCAATAGAGTCCGATCTCTCTCTTTTTAGAAGAGATGCTTTGAGGCACTCCCCTGACAGCAACAAAGGTTTTCCGCTTTCCTATTTTCTTAGGCTACGGTATACACACGGGTTTTACCCCACCCTAACCCTCCCCTTATAAAGGGGAGGGAACTAGATAAATTTCCGGTCTCCCCCCTTTATAAGGGGGGATTAAGGGGGGTAAATTCAGGGTTTGGGCTTCATTACCAAGATATGTGTACACCGTAGCTTTTTAGGAGAGAGTTAGAGAAAGGTATGGAAAAGGTTGGAGATTAAGTAGACTCAATTGCAAACACGTATATAAACCTGGGTTAGAAACTATCAAAACATCCAAAAGGCTAAATCAAAATTCCCCTTAATATATTTGTCTAAACCCTTGTAAAAAATGTAAATACGTTTTGGTAATCAACAAGTAAAAACGTATATGTTTACAATGGTTATAGCTAATATAGTTCTACTAAATATAAGATAATATAATTTGAAGACTAGGGAATGTTTAGTGTAATAACTTTCATGCCCTAGTTGATATTTAGCGATTTAATTCAAAGAGAAACCTTGCTATTAATCGGTTGATCCAACCATTGATAAGGGCGATATTCCACTAAGCGGACGTTCCAAGGCCCTTGCACGCGATAGCTGACACCGCGCCAGGTGACTGTTGATGTCCACAGAGATGATAGCATCGCTAACCCATAAACCCACTGTGTCAACGGAATCCCAATCAACATTTTAATGATTGTAGCAGCTGATAATTTGGCGATCGCCTGGTCATTAGAGCGAACTACTCGCTGTATCTCTAATTCCAACACCAGCATTATCAAGAGTAATCCGACAGTGTAAACTCCATAGCAGACTAACAACAGAGCCGCAGCTTCCCATTTTGCCTCTAACAACGACTCTAGAACTAACACGAACAATAGAGTCGGAAACAAAATGCTAGAAACAGCTTCACTTACAAGAGCCAACCAACGGGGATGATACAGTCGAGAAAAAAGGATAAGGCGCTTAAGATAGTCTATTAAGTTGAATAAATCAGTCTCTTCACGATTGACTATTAGCAGCGAAGGCACAAACTTTACCTGAAAACCATGTTTTTTCAGGATGTCGTGCATCATAAAATCTTCGCCTAAAGCTTGTCCCCACTTATCTAGCAGTTCTGTTTGGCGAAGCACTTCTGTTTTCACAGCCAAAGTTCCACCCCAAGGAATCTGGAAGATAAACATTTGCACTACTGTAGAGACATTGCCGACGTACCGCACTAAAGAACCCCAATACCTGCCTGTTGGTACGTACCACCGATTGCCGGTTGTTGCGCCTACTTTCGCATCGCTTAGAGGACTGACTAATTCTCTGAGCCAATTGAGATGAACTATAGTATCAGCATCGACTAAAGCAACCACCTTGTAGGAGTCGTCCAACTCTCGGACAGCTTGGATTAAAGAACTGCATTTGAGACTACAACTGTTACGTACTATTCTCAAAGGGCTGATTTGAACGTTGGTTGCTTCTTGCTCTGTGATGGTTTCACTAGCAATTTTCCAAGCAGGATCTTCGTGACTATCAACGATTAATTTTAAATCATACTGTGGATAGTTTTGATTTAGGAGCGATCGCAAACATCTCGGCAAAAACGGATCGGCTCCGCGTAAGCAAAGAATTACTGCTGTTTTCGGTAGCTGATCGTCTGGCAATAAGTTTTTTTTAGACGAGCGCAGATACCATATAAAGACAAGCGTAAAACACACCTGAATAACCAGCCAACCCATCAAAGACTTAGACAGAAATATTGCCAAATCTTCCATTAAATTTTTAATCTCCGACAGAATGAGGGATTGGGCATGGGGCATTGAGAAGAGATAAGGTAGACAAGGAAGAGGGGAAAGACAAGGGAGAGAGTTGTTCAAAAATTCCCCCTTGTCCCCCTTGTCCCCTTGTCCCCTTGTCTCCCCACTCCCCATTCCCTTTACGAATCCAGCGAATATTTCATGATGATGTTAACTGTTGTATTTTTGTTGACAACAAAACTGGCATCACGAAACTTTGGTGTACCTGTTTGTATGGACACAGTTGGATTTTTGGAAATTCCAAAACCTTCTTTAGGAATTCCGAAAAAGTCTTTATTGAGTTTGCGATCGCCATTTTGATCGTCAACTACAGCGACAGCATAAGTTCCAGGCTTCAAACCGAAGAATTCTTTTTTTACAGAAGTGCCAGTAATTTTAGCGCAGCCACTTTGAGCTTCACTAGTACTATTCATTGGAAATCCTTTTTCATTTGCATAAACTCGAAAGCAAATCTCACCTTTTTTGTGATGTATTCCATTTACTACAACATTAAGTGTTGCAGTTGGCTCTGCGTTCACTGTTTTAGCAAAGCTGATGCTCACTAAAGTAGCAAGTAAAACATGAGATAGTTGAGATAGTTTCAGCATAATTTTGTAACCAGAATAGGTAATTTTGATTCGTTAAAAGTGTGGTTTGTTGTTTTTTTATTAGACCTCTTGCATAAGTCGAATAGACCTCCCTTTATCTCACGCCACTTGCTACAACGGAGCGAACCTCCGCAACGCAGTGGCTCCCCGATCTATTGGGGGGAAACTTGAAATCTTGCCCCCTTCCCTTTACAAGGGGAGGGTTGGGAAGGGGTGATTCAAGGATTTTTGCAAGAGGTCTATTGATGCTTTTCGCCAACCTTTCCAAAGTCTTGGCAGCACTATTAGCAAATCTTTCAGTAAAAGATATTCTGTTCCTTTTAACTGCTGGTGTAAACTTCTATGACAACATAGCCGTTCATTCAAACTCAGGGGACTACGCCATATAGAGAGTATATACTCCCAGATTATTCTCCAATGTGGGAATAAAATTTGTCCTTTCTTTGCTGAATCAAACCATACTGTATATGCATAAAAATCGGGGAGCATACTCAAGAATGATTTTTGGTTTGTATTTGTTAACAACAAATAATTGGGAAAGAACATACTCATTGATTGTTGCGGATGACTTCTGAAGAAAAACAGGTATTCAGGGATTTCATAAAACCTACCAAGAATACCAAGTCTTAACAAAAGAATTCCATCTGCATTACCATAGCCACCCATAGGTGGTATCTTTTTCAAAGCACTAGCGCGAATTACTCCGTAACATTGGTTGCATAAATGCTTGGTCAGCAATTCGTGAAAACGCTCCTGTGGTTTTAGTGCATCTGCCTTGACTTTGATATCGTAATTTTGGATAAAATTCCCCTGTTCATCAATGAAATATGCCTGAGAGTGACACAAAATTATAGTAGGATCTTGGTCAAGCACTTCAACACACTTCTTGATAAAATCTGGAGAATGTAGATCGTCATGAGCTGCCCATTTAAAATACTCACCCGAAGACAGTTTCAAGACGCGATTAAAGTTACCAGCACAACCGATATTCGTGTCATTGCGGTAGTAACAAATACGTTGGTCTTGCTCGGCATAAGCTCTACAAATTTCCTCAGTTTTATCTGTCGAGGCGTTATCTGAAATAATAAGTTCAAAATCTTCAAAGGTCTGAGCCAAGAGTGAATCTATGGCTTCTTTGAGAAATTTTTCACCATTGTATACAGGTAATCCGATGCTCAATCGTGGCTGATTGCTACTCATAGAAAACAAGTATTCGGAAAATCTGTGGATTATTTTCTGCTTAATCGTAGTTAGGTAGACGCAACGTAAGAATTCAGAATTCAGGAGTCAAGATTAAGGATACTTTGATACCAAGCTGAATCATTTCAAGTAAATCAAGTGTCTTCTAGCTTCTTCATTTTGCAATTACTCTGTTAGCGATAGCGGGGCGTTTAGCCCATTCTGATTCCTGACTCCTGAATTCTCAAAAATCTGTGAACTATTTCACCAAGCTTTGAATATCTGTTTTTTGCAGCCATTCATGTGTTTGCTGCATTCCTAATTCTAGGTCAATTGTTGGTTTGTAATTTAACAGATTTTGGGCTTTAGCAATGGAACAAGCGTAAGGACGAGTCATAAAATCTATAGACTCTGGTAAAATATCAACTTTTTTACGAAACAGTTTTTGTCCTTGAACGCGTAGCTTTAGAAACAATTTGATTTCATCTTTCGATAATGAAAGGGGTGCTTGTAAATCTTCCATTGCTGCTAAACGCATAAAATACTCTTTCCAGGAAGTTTCTTGTCCATCAGTGATATTAAATATTTCACCGTAGATTTCTTTTTCCATCGCTAAAAAGATACCATCAATCAGGTTATCTATATATACATGATTAATTACTCCTTTAGCATCATTAGCGCAAGCAAATAATTTTTGGCGCATCATCAGAATTGGTCTGACTATCCAGGGAATACTTCCAGGGCCATAAACATCTCCGGCTCGAATAATGATGATGCCAAAATCTGACGGATTATTCAGTTCTAGAAGTGCTGTTTCGGCTTCGATTTTCGTTTGACAGTAGGGATTATTTTCGCCAGAGAGTGGGCCGGATTCTGTAACACCATCAGGATAGTTAAAACCGTAAACCATCACACTAGATAAATGCACAAATGTTTTGACACCAGCTTGTTTAGCAGCTTTAGCCATATTGACAGTACCGCCAACATTCACATCACGAAAATGCTTAATTGCACCAGCTTCTTCAGCAATTTGCTCTGTATGTAAAACGATATCTACTCCCTGACAAGCCTTTTGAGCAATAGTAGAATCGGTGATACTACCAATAATTACCTCTACACCTAAATTCTGTAATTGTTTGTTCTGTTCTGTAGAACTTTGTAGTCCACGAACCTTCATCCCTTGCACTATGGCTAACTCGGCTGTACGCAAACCGACAAATTCATTAATTCCAGTAATTAGGAGAGTTTTGTCTTTGAGGTTCATAAAATCGAAATTATTGTTAAATAGGTGAATTTGATTGTTAGATAAAAGACTTTAAGTAATACCAAACTTAAATATTGGTAAATACTCTTAATCTAAAATCTAAACTTTGTATAATAAGAATTTCTTTGTGGAGAGGCTGCACTAATATTTAGATATCAGTTTATATCATGGGAAAATAATTTAATTATTTTGCTACCAAGTAGCTAGAAAATATCTCCCGGATCTGCGGAGCGAAGTTTATTGATAGCAAGCGCTCCTGATGTTATACACATTAAGACTGTTGAAGTTAAGACGATCGCTGCATTATTAGTGGTCATAACTATTGGTAATTTAGTTGCTTCTGCTGCAAAACTATATAACAATACAGAAGTAATAAATCCTGGGATATAACCTAAGATTGCCAAAATCAAGGCTTGCTGAAATACCACATTTAATAAATAGCTGTTGGCATAACCTATGGCTTTTAAAGTGGCGTAAGCAACGAATTGTGTAGCAATATTGCTGTAAAGAATTTGATAAACAATAACCACACCAACCACCGCAGCCATTGTCAACATCAAGTTAAGAATAAAACCAATGGGTGTTCTGACAGCCCAATAGTTTTTTTCAAAATCAATGAAGCCTTGGCGGGTAAAAACTTGGACATCATTAGGCAAACTTGCTTGTAAATTTTTCAGTACTGTTTCTGCATTAGTACCAGGTTTGAGGGAAATCAAGCCAATATCTATCATATCTGCTGGACGAGTATTAGGATTTATCCTCAAGAAAGTGGAGTCACTAACAAGTAAATTTCCATCTACCCCAAAAGAAGGCCCTAATGTGAATAACCCGCCTATTCTCACTTTATAGCCAATTAATGAATTGAAGGGAAATATTTCAACTGTTTGTGTAGTATCTCCGGCATTAAATTTTTCAGCTATTGGGCCAAACTCTGGGCGAGAACCCCGATCAAAAAGCACGACATCGGGAATTTTGAGTTTATCTAAATTTTTCTCTACTTCTGGGAGATTCATCACCGGTCTACCTGGATCGAAACCAATAACATATATTGAATATTTCTCACTAGTAGCCGGATTTTTTAGTTTGGCAAATTGCAAATACATCGGGCTAACTGACTCTACGCCATCAAACCCCAAAGATTGGTATAAACGAGTCCGCGAAAAGCTTTGATTTGAGGTCAAAGATTTATATTGCGAACTAACTAAAAATAAATCTCCCTTGAGATTCTGATGGACTGCGGTTGCACTAGAATAGAGGGCATCTTGAAAACCAAGTTGCACAAACATTAGCAGCACAATAAAGCCAATCCCGGCTACAGCTACTAATAAACGAACTTTTTGTTGGGCTAGCTGTAGCCATGCTAAAGGAATTTTTAAAATCATGGATTTATTTATTATTTGTCATTTGTCATTTGTCATTGGTCATTTGTCATTTGTGAATGACCTATGCCTTATGACTAAATATGAATGGCGACATCGACTTGTAAGTTAGTGAAACGAGCGACTTTTTCACTGTCGGCGGGATTATCAATGGAGATTTTTACTTCCACTATTCTGCGGTCTGTATCTGAACCAGGGTTGAGGCTAAAGATGCTTTGTTTATCAACTTGCCAACCAATTTCTTTTACAGTTCCTTTTATTGTTCCAGGAAATGCAGTGCTGGTAATGGTGGCTTTTTGTCCTACACGTACTTTTTGAACATCGGTTTGATACACCTCTGCAATCACATACATTTGAGATGTCTTACCTATCTCAGCAAATCCTCTGCTGGTGCTAATTACTTCTCCGGTTTTGGCGTGAATTTTCAAAATTTTGCCATTTATGGGAGATTTGATGTAACTTAAATCCAAGTCGGCTTTTGCTTGTTGAACAGAAGTTGTGGCACTATTGACTTCGGTTTGTGCAACTTGAACATCTACGCTACGCACTTCACTAATACTTTTGAGTTGTGCTTCTGCTTGCTTGCGTTGTTCTTGGAATGTGTCTTGAGTTCGCTTGAGGGTGGCTTGAGCTTCCGTTAGCTGCTGTTGTGTAGTCTTTAGTTGCAAAGCTTTGGTATCTGCTACAGAAGCCGCGATCGCACCTTGTCTATATAATTGCTGATAGCGATTATTCTCGGCTTGAGCGTTGTCTACTTCCGCTTGGATGCGGTCAATTGTCGCCTGTTGTGTCGCAACGTCTCCTTTATATTGTGGCTCTAAACGAGCGATCGCAGCCTTTTGAGCATCGACATCTCCGGTTTTAGCTCCCGATTTCACCTGCGCTAGTTTAGCTTTGGCAACTTGGAGTTTGTCTAAAGCCTGTTGCAACGCGGTTCTAGAACGACCATAGTTTTCTAGATATGCCAGTAATTGCCCTGCTTTAACCGCATCTCCTTCTTTCACCAACAGTCTATCTACTCGCACCCCATTATTAGAAGTGGGAGCAGTCAAAGTAGTAACTTCGCCTTCTGGCTCTAAACGTCCCAAGGCTGTCACAGCAACTTTCGCAGGCGTGGCAGCTTTGGGAGGATTTGCTGGGGCTGTCACAACTTTGGGTTTAGACCAATAAGGTGTCAAACTATAGAAAGCGATTAATCCAGCCGCTAAAGTGAGAGAAGCTGCTAAAATTACTTGCGATCGGCCTACGGGTTTTCTGAATAATCGACTTTCTTTATTTACTGCCATATTTTCATTCCAATTCTGCTTTTTTAGAGAATATCCTGGTTATATTTAGTCGATTAGAATAGACTCATCCGCAAATTACCAAGAGGGCTTTTCCTCTAAGATTTATACCTTAAATTCCGTGGATGGATCTAAATTGGTTTTATATGAATTGTTGTACGCTTTTACCGCCCAAACTGAGTATTGTGGCGTGAAAATTAATGGCGTGTTACTTCAAAGCTTCCTAAGTTATATCCTAATTTCTCATCTAATCCCGTAGCGTAAAATACAATAGCGCTAGCCAGCAAACTTAACTCTCAATAACAACGAAGCGCTAATAAAAATGAGATTAAAACCTGGATAAACTTGTTATCAAGTATGGACTAAAAATTGATTATTGTCAACTAATTTAATTTGCATAAGTCTTGATTCTCTCACTAAAAGATTTCATCACAATCAGATAAGGTGCTGAAAAAAATGTACCAATCGCTAATCTATTGTCTAGCAATTGAATACGTACAAATAGTTCGTTATTAAGCAGATTTGATATTACTAACAGATTATTATTATCGAGGTTGTGTAATATAAGACATTCTTATAGCGATTTGTAGCAGGGGTAATTGATGAATTGCCCTTACTTAAACTATTAGCTTTGTAATTGATTGCACAGGTCAGTGGTAGATGAGATGCAAAACCTGAGCCTTGTTTAAGTTTACTGTTTACTAAAAATTCATTTAACTCATATTATGTTTATCTAGCAACATACTTAAAATTAATATTTGCTTTATAAATAACCACTTTGCTTCTTAACTTGACTTATATTAAAAAATAACCAAAAACTTTGACTCAATTATGATGCTTTTCTGAGAAACAATACTTGTAGTTATTGCATTTATATATGTATTCATTGAATTGTTACTTACTAGACAACAGATTTGTAGTGTTAACTTAACCAAGAGAATATTTATGTTTAACCCGTAGGTAACAAAATTTTTCACATATTTATTTAGTTATAAATTATACTTTTAGGCTAAATTTATTCAAAAATTCTATCAGTAAGAGTATATGGTTATTTATAAAATAAGTTTAAAGGAATGATTTAGTTTTTGTAAAGTATGCTAGTATTTTTATTAATTCAATGCTTTAAAGTGGTTAAACAAACTAGTTATTTAATTAATATTTTGAAATTAAAAAATAACTAAAAATAACTGCGTTGTCATTATCTAGCGATCGTTTAATTACTTTTCCAACTTGCATAAACTCGGATTAAAGGCGGTGTCTTTTCTGTAACGAAATTGTCAACTTTACTAGGTCATATACCATAAAATATATTATCCTGGACGTTAAAACTAGCTATGACCTTGATTGAGATACAGAACGTTTTTATTAACACCAGCTATGTTGCTGTGTTTAGGCTAGATAATCAAACGGTTTCGATTGAAAAAAACGTTTCTGTTTCCTTAGCTACTCCTCAGTTTTTCTCGCTCCAGTAGGATACCATTGCTCCAAATCTCTACTATTACAAATGGATTGAATTCACTGGTCAAGCAGCTATTACACTCCAAGACTATTTTACCAGTTTTAACAACGTCATCGACCGATTGTCACAATATCAAGAGTCTAGCGTTGGATAACATTTTTTCGCGATGTCTACGACGGGCTACGCCTACGCAGTGTGCCAAAATCGCCTATAAATCTAAGGCTTTATGAGGGCAGTATGTGTCGTGTGGTGTTGATTTGGAGAAAAGCATTTAGCAAAGATAGGATAGCTAGCTGCTTACAAGACGAGAGATTTTCATTATTTAGTAGGCAACAGAAATTACTGTAACTACACAATCCACAGTACTAACTATGCCCTATGTCTGCTTATTCAATTAATACTGCCTTAGCGGAGTTAGAGAGCCTTATCAATAATTGTGAAAAGGCTGTGATGAGGTCTATAGAGGAAAAAAACATGAAGTCAGATAAATCAGATAAATCAGTGTCAATTAACAGAATTAACAGACAATTACAACATAATCCTATTGCCATCGTTGGGATGGCTTCTCTATTGCCTCAAGCCAGGAATTTGCGCGAATACTGGCAAAATATTGTAAACAAAATTGACTGTATTACTGATGTTCCTTCGACTCACTGGAGCGTCGAAGATTATTACGATCCGAATCCTAGAACTACTGAAGATAAAACCTACTGCAAAAGAGGCGGGTTTCTTCCAGAGGTAGATTTTAACCCGATGGAATTCGGCATACCACCCAGCATTTTAGAAGTCACAGATGTATCGCAACTATTAAGTTTATTGGTTGCGAAAGAAGCGATGGAAGATGCTGGCTATGGCGAAAAGCGTGAATTTAACCGCGAGATGGTTGGGGTAATCTTAGGCGTGGCGATGGCTAAGCAATTAGGAATGCCACTTTCTGCCAGATTGGAATATCCGATTTGGGAAAAAGCGCTTAAAAGCAGTGGTTTATCTGACGAAGATACCCAAAAAATCGTTGATAAAATCAAAAGCGCCTACGTGAAGTGGGATGAGAACGCTTTCCCTGGAATGTTAGCTAATGTAGTCGCGGGTAGAATTGCCAATCGCCTAAATTTTGGCGGGATGAATTGTGTAGTTGATGCCGCTTGTGCTAGTTCCTTCGGTGCTTTAAAAATGGCAATCAGCGAACTAGTTGAGCATCGTTCTGACATGATGCTAACTGGTGGCGTTGATACCGATAACACCATCATGGCTTACATCTCGTTCAGCAAAACACCGGCGGTTTCTCCTAGCGAAAATGTCAAACCTTTCGATGCTAAATCTGATGGGATGATGCTAGGTGAAGGTATCGGGATGATTGTCCTCAAACGGTTAGAAGATGCTGAACGGGACAACGATAAAATCTATGCCGTAATTAAAGGTATTGGTACTTCCAGTGATGGGCGTTACAAGAGCATTTATGCTCCCCGCAAAGAAGGCCAAGTCAAGGCCTTAGAACGCGCTTATGAAGATGCCGGCTTCTCTCCCGCTACTGTTGGTTTGATGGAAGCACATGGCACCGGGACAATGGCTGGAGATCCGACAGAATTCGGTTCTTTAAAAGACTTCTTTGATGTGCATGATGACAAAAAGCAGCACATCGCTTTGGGTAGTGTAAAATCGCAAATCGGACACACAAAAGCGGCTGCGGGTGCGGCGAGTTTGATTAAAACTGCTTTGGCTTTACATCACAAGGTATTACCACCAACAATTAACATCACTGAGCCGAACCCCAAACTCAACATTAAAACTTCATCCTTTTATTTGAATACTGAAACCAGACCTTGGATTCGTCCAGAAGGGGAAGCGCCAAGACGCGCAGGTGTGAGTTCCTTTGGATTTGGCGGAACCAACTATCACGTTGTTTTGGAAGAATATGAAGCCGACCAAAACCAGGCTTACCGCTTACATAGTGATGCTAGTGAAGTGCTGTTGTTTGCTCCTACAGTAGACCAATTGTTGAGCAAATCGGAAGAGATTTTAGGTAAGTTGCGATCGCCTGAAGCACTTACACATTACGCACAATTAGTCAATGAGTGCAAATCACAACAAATTCCCCTTTCTGCTGCCAGATTTGGGTTTGTAGCTGAGAATCTGGAAGAAGCTTGTAAGTTGCTGCAAACTAGCATTGACTGGCTGAAACTCAAAGGGTCAGCAGCATCTTGGGAACATCCCCAAGGGATTTATTACCGTTCCTCTGGTATGGAATTGGGCGGAAAAGTTGTCTCTCTATTTTCTGGTCAAGGTTCGCAATACCTGGAGATGGGACGCGAACTGGTGATGAATTTTCCTTTGATGCGCCGTCTGCATGGTTATATGGATAGCCTGTTGCTCAAAGATAATTTGCAGCCGTTATCAGAAATCGTTTTTCCTCATCCTGTATTTGGAGAGGCAGAAAAGAATGTCCAAATTGCTGCCTTGCAACGCACAGAATACGCTCAACCAGCCATCGGGGTGTTGAGTTCAGGGATGTACAGCATCCTGCAACAAGCTGGGTTCAAGTCAGATTTTGTGGCGGGACATAGCTTTGGTGAATTAACCGCACTATGGGCTGCGGGGGTTTTGAGTACAGAAGATTACTTGTTCTTAGTGAAAGCTAGGGGTCAAGCAATGGCTGCACCCGAAGATCCAGATCATGATGCGGGTAGTATGCTGGCTGTCAAAGAAGACATCAGCAAAGTTGAAGCAGTGCTAAGGCATTTTCCGCAAGTTGCGATCGCTAATCAAAATTCTCCGACTCAATTTGTCTTGGCTGGGCCTACCGCAGAAATAGCGAGAATCAAAGAGGCTTTACACGAGAAAGGATATACGGCTGTATTGCTACCTGTATCAGCAGCTTTCCACACACCGCTAATCGCCTTTGCTCAAAAATCCTTTGCGATCGCTACCAAGTCCGTCAAGTTCCAAAGTCCCAAAATCCCTGTTTACAGCAACGTTACCAGTAAGCAGTATCCCAAAGAAGCCCAAGGTATTCAAAAGATTCTGGAAACGCACCTTTCCAACTCAGTGCTGTTTAAGCAGGAAATTGAAAATATCTATGCGGCGGGTGGTACTTGCTTTGTGGAATTTGGGCCTCGGAGAATTCTTAGTAACTTGGTGAAAGAGATTCTTGGCGATCGCCCTCATATCACCGTATCTCTGAACCCCAGCACTCAAAAGAATAGCGATCGCTCTTTGCGAGAAGCAGTTGTGCAGTTGCGGGTAATAGGTATGGCTTTGAATAACCTCGATCCTTACCAACTTCCTCAAACTATACCCCCAATTGAGACGAAGAAGACATTAAATGTCCGTTTAAACGGGATAAACTACAGATCCGAAAAAACGAAAAATGCCTTCGCTCAAGCTTTGCAGGATGGGCATAATGTTACATTACCTACTCCTGAATATTCTGATGCGGCTCCTCTATTTAGCAGCCCAGGTGTAACTCCACCTCTAGCAGTGATAGAAACTAACGGACATAAAAAATCCACCGCAACAATGAACGGTGTGAGTTCTAATATCATCACCCAACCAGAGCAACAAATGAATCCTGTGACCCTTTCACAACCAGCCCAGGAATCTAAGATGCAACCAACGCCAGAAAAACTTACAAATTACGAACAACTTTTAGCAAGTTTAGAATACCTCCTGACACAGTTCCAGGAAAATCAAGCCGAGAATTTACAAGTTCACGGTACTTATCTCAACCATCAAATGGAATACGCTAAAGCGTTTTTCCAACTGATGCAGCAGCAGAATTCTTTGTTGAGTGAAAGTAAATCAACAGCCGAAACTGCCAAAATGAAGCTAGTTGTCATGGAGAGCTTAGAGCGTAGCATGATGCAGTTTCATTCCCAACAAGGTGAAACTCTACGCATCCATGAGCAATATCTTCAAGAGCAGTTGGAATATACCAAAAACTTTTTCCAACTCATACAGCAAGAATATTCTCAAATCATCTCTGGTGATGGAGCAACCCAACTCACAGAGATAAGCAATTTCATCCCATTCACAACAGAAACAACTGTTAGTGATGCACCAGTACCTCCTACTACCAAGATAGTAGAAAGCCAGCCTTTGCCTGTAACTAAAAACGGCTCAACAGTTACCCAAGAACCTCTGCCGCCTGCTGTAGAGCCTGTAGTTGAAACTCCTGTATCTCCAGAGACACGAGCGATCGAGACGCGATCAATCGCGTCTCTACTGCCCACACCGCACTTCGCCACTGTCGAGACAGTAGAGCCACCTGTCCCAGTAGTAGAACCCCAAGCCGAGGTTGTAGTCAAAATTAGTTCACCTCCAGTCGAGGAAGTTGTTGCATTCACCCCACCAGCACCCACAACTGCTGCACCTGTATCTGGCGCAACCATCGATATTGTTGACTTGGATAAAAACCTGTTAGCCATCACCAGCGACAAGACCGGCTACCCAGTCGAAATGCTGGAAATGGACATGGACATGGAGGCTGATTTAGGGATTGACTCTATCAAACGGGTGGAAATCTTAGGGGCGCTACAAGAAATGTACCCCAACCTACCCAAGCCCAATTTAGAAGAACTGTCAGAAAAACGCACCATTGGTCAAGTTGTAGAGTATCTGCAATCCCACGCTTCCAAAAGTATTACTGTAGAAATTGCAGTTCACGAAATACAACAAGCAGCCGAGGTTCCAGTAGAGACTGCACCAGTAGTTGAGGTAGTCGTTGCACCTGAACCAAGCGTAGTTGTCGCATTCACTCCAGAACCAGAAGCCGCTCCCGCTCCCGCTACGAGTGATGAATTTGCAAACTTAGGTGAAACCCTGTTAGCCATCACTAGCGATAAGACCGGCTATCCAGTCGAGATGCTGGAACTGGAAATGGACATGGAAGCCGACTTAGGGATTGATTCGATTAAACGGGTAGAAATCTTAGGGGCGATGCAAGAAATGTACCCCAATTTACCCAAGCCAAATATCGAAGAACTTGGAGACCTCCGCACCATCGGTCAAATAGTCGATTACCTACAGCAGTTGGCTGGAGGTGAAAAAAAAAAGTCTGAGCCTGAGTTTGTCCAACAACCACCGGAATTAGAGCATACTATCCAGCGCCATCCGGTCAAACTCAGAAGCCTAGCACAGCCCGATTATTTGGATTTCACGTTACCAGAGGGACACATCGGTTTAATCACCGATGATGGTTCCCTCACCACTTACAAATTAACTGAATCCCTAATCGAGAAAGGCTGGAAAGTAGTAGTTATCAGTTTCCCCCAATCGCTCATCGCCCAACAAGCACCCTTACCCGCAGGAGTAACCCGCGTCACCTTAGCAAACTTGAGTGAAGAACATCTTCAACAACAATTGCAAGCGATCGCATCTCACTGCGGAGCGATTGGGGCTTTCATCCATCTCCATCCGATGTTTGTAGGAAATCACACCGGGAGTATTTCTTATAACGAATCAGAAAAGGCGATCGTCAAGCACGTATTTTTGATGGCGAAACACCTTAAACCCTCTCTAAACGAAGCTGCAAAGCATGGACGTAGTTGTTTCTGCACAGTTGCTCACCTTGATGGAGCCTTCGGTTTAGAGTACAAAGTTAACTTCGGTGCGATCGGCGCTGGTTTATTTGGATTAACCAAAACTCTGAGATGGGAATGGCCCAAAGTGTTTACTCGTGCGATCGATTTAAGTCCCAGACTTGATGCTAAACAGT
Organism: Nostoc sp. DedQUE07; assembly: GCF_034530975.2. Lineage (NCBI taxonomy): Bacteria > Bacillati > Cyanobacteriota > Cyanophyceae > Nostocales > Nostocaceae > Nostoc > Nostoc sp. DedQUE07. Next base: position 65,816 of record NZ_JAVRCC020000010.1, read on the forward strand.
CAGTACAAAATATCATCGCCGAACTTCATGACCCCAACCTTTATATAAGTGAAGTTGGCTACGGCTCACAAGGACGAGTCACCATTATCGCTGATTAAAAAGTTGATTAACGCCGTGTGCAACTTTCTCTCGAACCTAACCCCCAACCCCTTCCCTACTAGCGTTAGGGAGTAAGAATCAAAGCCTCGGTGTACACACAAGTCGAATTACCCCCCTTAATCCCCCCTTATAAAGGGGGGAAACAGGAAATCTAGTTCCCTCCCCTTTACAAGGGGAGGGTTAGGGTGGGGTAAAACCCTGGTTAATCAGCTACTTCAGACTTGCATATACACCGTAGCCCTGTGGGGGAGAGGAATGGAAGTGGGGTTTCAAAAATAAGTTACACATCAAATCCAATTTACGCAGGTATTCACGAGGATTTATGACACAAACAGCCCAGCTTAGTCCATCATCTGTCTTTGTCGTGAGCGGCGGTGCAAAAGGGATTACGGCTGAGTGTACTATCAGATTAGCCCAACAGCAACCCTGTAAATTTATCCTTCTCGGTCGCTCCGAACTATTAGAAACCGAGCCAGATTTTGCTCAAAATTCCGATGAATCCGCATTGAAAAAATGCATCATGGAAAATCTTCTTTCTCAAGGAGAGAAGCCCACACCCATGAATGTACAAAAAATTTATAACAAAATTACCTCTAGCCGCGAAATTAAAAAGACTCTAGCAGCAATTGAAAAAACCGGAGCTAAGGCAGAATATATCAGCGTCGATGTTACAGATACGCCAGCTTTACAAGAAAAACTTGCTACTGCTGTGCAACATCTCGGCCCAATTACCGGAATCATCCACGGCGCTGGAAACTTAGCTGATAAGTTAATTGAAAAGAAAACAGAAGAGGATTTTGAAAAAGTTTACACCGCCAAAGTTCAAGGTTTAGAAAACTTGCTAACTTGCGTCAACCCTAGTCAACTTCAGCATTTAGTTTTGTTTTCTTCAGTAACAGGCTTTTACGGAAATCCTGGACAATCTGATTATGCGATCGCAAATGAAATTCTGAACAAATCAGCCCATATATTTAAGCAAAGTTATCCTTCATGTCATGTCGTCGCAATCAACTGGGGCGCTTGGGATAGTGGGATGGTGACAGCAGAATTAAAGAAGATTTTTCAAGAGCGAAAAATTGAAATAATTCCCATTGCAGTTGGGGCACAAATGCTCGTTAAAGAAATGGATTATACCAATCATGCAACCTCACAAGTTGTTATTGGTAGCCCATTAGTTCCACTTGCGGTGGAGTTAGATTCAGAACTACGAACCCATCGTATCCGTCGCCAAATGACATTGGAGGCTAATCCATTTTTGCACGATCATACGATTGCTGGTTCTCCAGTTTTACCAGCAACTTGTGCAATGACCTGGATTATCAATGCTTCTGAACAATTATATCCAGGTTATCGGTTGTTTAATTACCAAGATTTTAAAGTTTTAAAGGGGATTACTTTCAATGAGACATTAGCGAAGGAACATATTTTAGAAATAGAAGAAGTTTCTAAAGTTAATCTTGAAAGAATCGAACTTAAAGCCAAAATTTCGAGCAAGAATCCACAAGGCAAAATCCATTTTCATTTTAGCGCTCAACTCAATCTCCAGCGAGAAATCCCAGATGTACCCACTTATGAATCTCTCAATCTCGAAGAAGATAATATCATCACCGCTACAGGAAAAGATTTTTACCAAAATGGTGGGGCTACATTATTTCACGGCCCAGCTTTTCAAGAAATCAAAAGAGTTTTAAACATCAGCCCTGAAAAAATCACAACAGAATGTCTTTGGCCAGAACTCACACCACAACAACAAGGACAATTCCCAGTCCAATGGGTAAATCCTTACACCACTGACTTGAGTATGCACGCCTTATGGGTTTGGACACAACACTTCCATCAAGAAGGTTGTTTACCTGGAAAAGTAGAAAAATTTGAACAATTTGCGATGATACCACATAACGAAACATTTTACGTTTCGTGTGAAGTACTAGCTAAGACACCAAGTAGTGCGATCGCAAACTTCATCATACACGACCGCCAAGGTAAAATCTATTCACGAATGCTCGGCGCTCATGCCATTATTTGGTCAATGAAAATGCTCAGAAGCTAGTAATCTGTGAAATCCAAAGTTTGTAGTAAGGACTTTAGTCCGTGAAATTTTGACGAATTGAGGATTTAAATTTAAACGCATAGGCGCTTCGCCTTCCCGTAGGGTAGGTTCGCAAAGGGAAACGCAAAGGGTCGCAGAGAATTTGCTAAGAATTCAACTCTAATGTTTTTACTACGAACTATCAAAGCTAGCTTAATCTTAGGATTGCTATAACTTGCCTCGTTCAAAGTTTGGGGAACAGCGTAAATCCTGCCTTTTAATTATCTCTTGCTAAATACCCAAACTCGGAGCATATAAATCGTGGAAAAAATAGCCATCATCGCACTATCATGCCTATTCCCCGATGCAAAGAATCCTGAAGAATACTGGCAAAACATCATTAATCAAAAAGATTCGACATCCTCTGCAACCGTCGAAGAAATTGGAGTAGATCCGACAATCTTTCATAATCCAGTTAAAGGTACACCAGACAAAACCTATTCTCTCAAAGGCGGTTATATCCGCAACTTCCAGTTTAATCCATCTGAATACAATCTACCATCAGAATTTGTTGCTGGTTTAGATAACACCTTCAAATGGTCATTGTATGCCGCTAAACAAGCAATTGAACAAAGTGGTTATTGGGGTAATCAAACTGTTCTGGCAAAATGTGGCGTAATTTTAGGTAATTTGTCATTCCCGACAAAATTATCTAATCAATTATTCTCATCTATTTACCAGAAAGCTATTACTCCTGCTGTCAAAGAACTTTTGCAGTATGAAGACTTTGATTTAGCCGCTTTACCAAGTGCAACCAAAGCATCTTTATACAATGCCATGATATCTGGTTTACCAGCATCTATTGTAGCTCAAGCTTTATCTCTATCTCAGATTAATTTATGTCTGGATGCTGCTTGTTCATCATCATTTTATGCGATTAAACTAGCATCTCATTACTTGTGGTCACACAAAGCTGATGTAATGTTAGCTGGAGCTATCAGTTGTGCAGATTCGCTATTTGTGCGGATGTTATTTTCTGGTGTTCAAGGGTATGCAGAAAACGGTATTAGTCGCCCCTTAGATAAATCCTCTAGAGGGCTAATTCCCGCCGATGGTGTTGGGATGGTAATGCTGAAAAGATATTCTGATGCTGTTAGAGATGGTGACAATATTCTTGCTACCATTTGCGGTAATGGACTATCAAATGATGGCAAAGGTAAACATTTACTGAGTCCAAATCCTAAAGGGCAAGTTTTAGCTTTTGAACGAGCCTATAACGAGGCAAAAGTTAGTCCCAAAACCATCGATTATCTAGAGTGTCACGCCACCGGCACATTACTAGGAGATACAACCGAATTTAACTCCATAGAAACATTCTTTGGTCAAAATCAAGCTGCGCCTCTGGTGGGTTCTGCTAAGGCAAATACTGGTCACTTGTTAACTGCTGCCGGCATGGTTGGCTTGACTAAAGTGATTTTGAGTATGTCTCATGGTGTAATTCCAGCAACCATGAATGTTTCGGAACCTTTAACATCAGAAAATGGTACAATTTCTGCCGATAAAATTGTTAGAACAGCTACAGCATGGCCCAATAATAATACCCCAATAAAACGGGCAGCTATTAGCGCTTTTGGTTTTGGCGGCACTAATTCTCATCTGATTTTAGAACAAGGAAATACAACACAATCAGTTGAATCAACTCCGCCTGTTCCACCTACCAAAGTTGCTATTGTTGGCATGGATGCCTTTTTTGGTAACTGCAATGGCTTAGATGCTTTTGAACGCAGCATTTATGATGGAACACAACATTTTACTTCTCTACCGCCTCAAAGATGGCACGGGATAGAAAATCAAGAAAGTGTACTGAAAGAGTACGGTTTAACAGATGGTAAAGCACCAGTTGGGGCATATATCAAGGATTTTGAAATCGATACTTTATCGTGCAAAATCCCACCTAATGAAATAGACAAGTTAAATCCGCAGCAATTGTTGCTTTTGAAGGTTAGCGATCGCGCCGTCAAAGATGCAAAACTACAGGAGGGTGGCAATGTAGCAGTTATAGTCGCCGCAGAGACAGAATTCTCTGTGCATCAGCTACAGCAAAGATGGAATCTCTCTTGGCAAGTTAAGGATGGCTTACTCAACCAAGGAATTTCTCTACCTGCTGAACAACTGGCGCAACTGGAAACCATTGTCAAAGATAGCATTCATCAACCAGTAGAAATCGGCGAATATGTGAGTCACATCGCCAACATCATGGCGAGTCGGATTTCGGCTTTGTGGAATTTCACTGGCCCTGCATTCACCGTCAGCGCTGGCGAAAATTCTGCCCTCAAAGCGTTGGAAGTTGCCCAAATGTTACTCGCTACAGGAGAAGTTGATGCAGTCGTTGTGGGTGCGGTAGATTTAGCAGGTGGTGTGGAAAATGTCTTATTCCGCAGCCAATTTGCACCAATTAATACGGGTGTAAATACGTTGGGTTACGACCAACAAGCCAATGGCTGGACGGTTGGCGAAGGTGCGGGTGCAGTTGTCCTCAAGCGCTACGAAGCTGCTAAAGAAGACAATGAACGCATCTATGCAGTAATTGATGCCATGAGTTTCGCACAAGGTAATTCTACTTTGAGTGACGCTCTGGTAAAACCTGATGCTTCAGCTATCAGCAATGTCTGCAAACAAGCCTTCCAGATGGCAGAAATTCAACCCACAGAGGTTAACTATGTGGAAGTCTTCGGTAGCGGCGTTCCCCAGGAGGATGAAGCCGAAATCACAGGTTTACTGCAAGCTTATCCGAAAGTGGGCAACGTTTTGCATTGTGCGTTAGGTAGCGTTAAATCTAATATCGGACACACCTATACAGCATCGGGAATTGCTAGCTTAATCAAAACCGCTCTCTGTCTTTATTACAGGTATATTCCCGCCACACCCAAATGGTCTGGTGTCAAAACACCGCAAGTATGGGAAGGTAGTTCTTTCTATGTGGCAATGGAATCAAGACCTTGGTTTGTCGATAAAGGCGGCACACGCAGAATAGCAGCAATTAATAGTATGGGTATAGATGGGAGTTACGCCCATTTAATCTTATCGGAAGAACCCAGCCAAGAGGAGCGCGACAACAGATATTTGCAACAAATGCCTTTTCATCTGTTCCCTATCGCAGTTAGCGATCGCTCCACTATACCCGATATCCTAAACCATCTCCAAAAATCTATCGAAGCTAGTTCTTCTTTATCAGCTACCGCCAGCGAAACATTCGCTACCTTTGAGCAGCAATCTAATCCAAAATATGTCTTATCAATCACTGGACGTAACACAAAAGATTTACTCAAAGAAATTGAATCTGCCCGCAAAGGTGTAAATAATGCTTTTGAAAACGGCACAGATTGGCAAACACCACTAGGAAGTTATTTCACCGCGAAACCATTGGGTAAAACTGGAGCCGTTGCTTATGTTTACCCCGCAGCAGTCAATTCTTATATTGGCATTGGTCGGACTGTTTTTCGCTTATTTCCTAAAGTCTTCGAGGATTTAAAAAGTAACAATCTTTACAACCGGGCAGCCGATGTTGAAAAGCTGGTTTATCCCAGAAGCTTACCTAAATTGACAACTAGACAACTAGAAACTCTCGAAAAGCAATTGTTAGATGATTCACTAGCAATGTTTGAAAGTGAAATCGCCTTTGCCAGATACATGACGGCAATTTTCCGAGATGATTTTAAAGTCAAGCCACAATCTGTATTTGGGTATAGCTTGGGTGAAACTAGTATGATGGTTGCCCAAGGGGTTTGGAGTGATTTTGAGGGTGGAAGTAATACCTTAAACTCATCACCTTTATTTGGTGATAAGTTATCTGGGGCGAAAAATGCGGTGCGTGAATATTGGGGATTAACAGATTCACCAAACAACAACTTTTGGAATACTTATGTTCTCATGGCTACTCCATCTCAAGTTAGAGAATGCCTGAAACATGAGAATCACGTCTACTTAACTCAAATCAACACACCAGAAGAAGTATTAATTGCTGGTGATGATGCCGCCTGTAAGCGAGTGATTACAACTTTAGGTTGCAATTCTTTCCCCGCTCCCTTCGACCATGTAATACATTGTGAGGCGATGCGATCGCAGTTCGAGGAAATCAAGAAGGTAAACAGCTTACCATCACAAAATCTTCCTGGGATTGTGTTTTATTCTGCCGCCGATTATCAACCAGTTGCACTCGAAAGAGATACCATTGCTCACAACATCGCCAAAGGATTGTGCCAAGAACTTGATTTTCCACAATTAGTTAATCGTGTCTACGATGATGGTGTGAAAATATTCCTAGAAGCAGGCGCGGGTAGCGTTTGTTCACGATGGATTGATAAAATTCTCGGCAACAAAGAACACATCACAGTCTCTCTAAATCGTAGGGGAATGGATGATCATGCTTCAATGGTCAAAGCATTAGCAAAACTACTCAGCCATCAGGTGAACGTAGATTTATCACCGTTGTATAGCAAAGCCCAAGAAAGCGCTAATTCAAGTAAAGCAACATTGAGAACAGTTACCTTGGGTGGGAAAGCGATCGTTGCTACAATTTTGAGCGCAGAAAATCGCAAACTTGTTGAAGATTTGGTTGAGGATATTAAGTGCGATCGCTTCAAAATACAGCATCCAGATATACCTAATGTCCAACAATCTGAAATCACAGATTTTCTTAACACTTCCAACCATATAACCCAAGAAGAAAGTCATTCCTCTAACATCTTGCCTCTGTCAGAAGAAGTAAAACCGAAAAATATCATTGATAACGTTTTTGAACCGAAAGAACAATTACAATCTTCTGAGTCAAGCGCAATTAGACAGCCAATTTCTCTTTCCTCCTCACCCGTCAGAACTCAAAAAATTAGTAGCATCATCAGCATGTTCGATTTAAATAAGACTCAGTATCAAAAGCTCAATGCTAATAATTCAAAGATAACTAAAGCACACACAGCCTTCTTACAAGCTAGACAAGATTACAGTCAGCAAATGAGCGAAATCATTCAATTGCAACTAGCTTGCGCCCAAAACTTGCTTAACGACGAATCTTGACATAAGTCTACATACTTCAACCGTCAATAAACTTGGGTAAGGGGAAAGGTGAACTGATAAAAGGAAAATATTTCTTCCCCATTCCCTATTCCCCGCTCCCCTTATTTAATAATTGTAATCCGAGGGATAACTGCCGTGACAACCGTAGATACGGTACTAAGTAAACACGATAATGGCCTTAACTTCTCCGCTTGGTCTTATAACAAAAACCAGGTTTGGAAAGGTTCTTTAGAAACTGTATCTTTCGAGAAACAAACCATCAAAGATAAATTGATGGTATTAAATAAACCCTGCTACATCGTGAAAGTTGCCGGAAAAATCGGTGTCACGAATGAGGGTTATTTATCCCCTGGTGATAATGGCACAACAGCACAAATAGAACTGCTAACATTTGCAGCCCCAATCCGCATTCAACAATTTGGAGATCCCAATTTTCTTTCCTCTTATGGAGTGAAATATGCCTACGTTACCGGCGCAATGGCTGGCGGAATTGCTTCCGAAGAAATGGTCATTGCACTCGGAAAAGAGCAAATTTTGAGTTCCTTTGGTGCAGGTGGTTTAACTCCAGAACGTTTGGAAGCAGGCATAAATCGCATTCAAGAAGCTTTACCTCAAGGGCCTTATGCATTTAATTTAATTCACAGTCCTAATGAACCTGCGATTGAACGCCGGGCTGTGGATTTATACCTCAAATATCAAGTGAGAACAGTAGAAGCCTCTGCATTTCTCGACTTGACCCCCAACATTGTTTATTACCGTCTTGCTGGATTGGCATTAAATAACGCCAATCAAATTGAAATCAAAAATAAAATCATTGCCAAAATTTCTCGCCGAGAAGTTGCGACTAAATTTCTGCAACCAGCACCAGCCAGAATAATCAAAGAACTCCTTGAACAAGGGTTAATTACTGAGTTACAAGCAACCCTAGCAGCCAAAGTTCCAATGGCTGATGATATTACCGTCGAGGCTGATTCTGGAGGACATACAGATAACCGTCCCCTGGTTTGTGTGTTACCTTCTATTATTGCCTTACGAGATGAAATTCAAGCACAATATCATTACCAAACACCAATTAGAATTGGCGTTGCAGGAGGAATTGGGACACCACAATCAGCATTAGCAGCCTTTATGATGGGTGCTGCTTATATAATGACTGGTTCCATTAATCAATCATGCGTTGAATCTGGGGCTTGTGAACATACCAAAAAGTTATTAGCCCAAGCAGAAATGGCTGACATGATTATGGCCCCAGCAGCAGATATGTTTGAAATGGGAGTCAAATTGCAAGTTCTCAAACGGGGTACAATGTTCCCCATGCGAGCGCAGAAATTATTTGAACTCTACCGCGCTTATGATTCCATTGAAAGCATCCCACTTGCAGAAAGAGAGAAATTAGAAAAACAAGTTTTTCGCAAAACTATTGCTGAAGTATGGGAAGGAACTGCGGCTTATTTGTCCCAAAAGAATCCTGAGAAACTTGGGAAAGCAGTCAATAATCCTAAACTAAAAATGGCGTTGATTTTCCGTTGGTATCTAGGATTATCTTCCCGTTGGTCTAGTTCTGGTGAAAAAGGTAGAGAAGTCGATTATCAAATTTGGTGTGGCCCGGCAATGGGCGGTTTCAATGACTGGGTACGTGGTTCTTATCTATCTGAACCAAATAATCGTGGTGTAGTTGATGTTGCTAATCAAATTATGACTGGTGCAGCCTTTTTGTATCGCGTTCAAAATTTGAAAATTCAAGGGCTGCAAGCTTCCAATTATTACAGTCAGTATCACCCTGTTCGTTCTACATCATTGTTGGAGCTTTAAAAATGACTATAAAACAGTCTTTCACCGCAGACGATATTCAAATATTTTTGGTATCTAACTTAGCTAAGTTGCTAGGAGTTGCAACTGATGAAATAGATGTCAAAGAACATTTAGAAAACTATGGCTTAGATTCAGCCCAAGCAATGATTCTAGTAAGTAACTTAGAAAAGTTGCTCGGATTTCAACCATCTCCGTTGCTATTGTGGCATTACCCAAATATTGAAGCTCTTTCACAGCGTTTAGCTGAAGAAGTACAAGAAGGTTCGCCCGTTCAAGATACAAAAGTAGTAGCCTCTAATGCCAATGCTGCACCCTCTGTTCTAGATTTAGGTGCAGAGGCTGTTCTTGACCCCACAATCCATCCCGGTGCTGCATCTAATGTGCTTGTAGGTGAACCCAAGAACATCTTTATAACTGGAGGAACGGGCTTTTTAGGAGCTTTTATCATCCGGGAACTGCTACAGGAAACTAAGGCGGATATCTATTGCTTAGTGCGTGCTGCTAATGCCGAAGAAGGCAAAAGCAAACTCCAAAAGAATCTGGAACAGTATGCAATTTGGCAAGAAGAATTTAAGTCCAGAATTATTCCGATTGTCGGCGATTTATCTCTGCCATTCTTAGGTGTTGGCTCTGAACAGTTTCAAATTTTAGCTACCAATATTGATACTATCTATCATAGTGGTGCTTTGTTGAATTATGTTTTTCCTTACTCAGCACTGAAAGCAGCCAATGTTTTAGGAACCCAAGAAGTTCTGAGATTGGCTTGTCAAATTAAAGTCAAGCCTGTACATTACGTTTCTAGTGTGGCTGTTTTTGAATCCACGGCTTATGCTGGCAAGGTTGTTAAAGAGCAGGATGAATTCAATCATTGGGAGGGCATTTATCTTGGTTACTCTCAAACTAAATGGGTAGCTGAAAAGTTAGTTAAAATTGCTCGTGACCGTGGACTTCCTGTAACTATCCACAGACCACCACTGATTTCAGGTGATAGCAAAACAGGTATTTGTAACACTCATGACTTTATCAATTTGATGACCAAAGGCTGTCTACAAATGGGATATTTCCCTGATGTAGATTATATGTTGGATATGTCACCTGTGGACTATGTAAGTAAAGCCATTGTTTATCTATCACGCCAAAAAGAATCTATAGGTAAGGCTTTCAATTTACAACATCCCCAACCTGCTGCTTTGAAAATGCTAGTTGAGTGGATACGCTCTTTTGGTTATTCAGTTGAAATGATTCCCTATGAAAAATGGCAATCTGAGTTAATCAATAATGTGACTTCTGCGGACAATCCTTTGTACACTCTGCGGCCATTTTTGTTGGAACGTTGGTCTGATGAACAACTGACTATTCCTGATTTGTATTTACAAGCTAGAAGACCTCATATTAGCTGCCAAGATACTCTTAATGCACTAGCAGGTAGTTCTATTGCTTGCCCTCCAATTGACTCTCAATTGTTTATGACTTATACTGCCTACTTGATTCAAAGCGGCTTCTTGAATCTCGCTTAGTAATTCATAAATTGCGTAGGATGTGTCAAGACTAAATTGTTGCAAAAAAAAATTGTAGTAGCGCGGTAAGCTGAATTTATTGGGTTGAATTATTCTGTTAATGATTAGAGTTTGGTTTTGTGAGTTTTTTAAACCCAATATTTTAAGCATGTCACGCTAGTAGGTTGGATTGAGGAAGGAAACCCAACATTTTCAGAGATTGGTTGGGTTGAACGAAGTAAAACTACAAATCTTCAAAACCTACGCAGTATTGCACTGCCATCTACATTTAATGCACTATTTTAGCCTTGACACGCTACTACAAAATAATTTTCTTTAGTCCATGTTTTTTAAAACTCAGTACTACTGAATAACCAATATTTCAGATGCCAGCAATAACTTATACACTAACAGCGGCAATATAATTGCCCTGTTTTTTTATGCTCAATCATGTAAATTTTTAGTATTCACTTCTTGACAGAAGCAATCGAGGATAGAATGGTTAGTGTCTGGCATAAAAGTTTAATTTTACCCGCTTGCTTTTGTGAGTAATCAAAAGTGACAGCTAGCAGTCTTAAATAACCGAGCTTCTTTAATGCCTAGCTTTTTCGATGCATAAGTCCTAAATTTACGTTTGGACTGCTACATCTATCTAATGAACCACACAAGCATTTGAAAGGGTAATAACTCAAGATATTTCTCGTTGGGTCAGATATTACGCGTACTTAATTGTAGAACGAGAACCACTGTAAATGCAACGCAGCTTCATCAAGTTGAATTCACTAACATTCTTACATGAACACAAAACATCAAGGTCAGAGCAAGAAAACTGCTCTTATTACTGGAGCAGCTGGTGGAATTGGCTACGAATTAGCATGTATTTTTGCTGCTCATGATTACAATTTGGTCTTAGTAGACAGAAATGGGCCAAAGCTAGTAGAAATTGCAGTTAAGTTCCAAGAAAAATTTGGGATTTTTGTCAAAACTATTGTTAAGGATTTATCTATATCAACTGCTCCTGAAGAAATTTTCACGGAGTTGCAACTTGCCGATATTAATGTTGATGTGCTGGTAAATAATGCCGGATTTGGTATCTATGGATTATTTCACGAAACAGACCTAGCTACTGAACTAGAAATGCTACAGGTAAATTTGGTATGTCTCACCCATTTAACTAAGCTATTCGTGAAGCACATGGTCAAGCAAGGTGAAGGTAAGATATTAAACGTCGCTTCGGCTGCTGCTTTTCAACCTGGGCCTTTGATGGCAGTTTATTTTGCTACTAAAGCTTATATCTTATCTTTTTCAGAAGCGATCGCTAATGAATTAGAAGGTACAGGTGTCACTGTGACAGTTCTTTGCCCAGGCTCAACAGAATCTGGCTTTCATGAAAGAACGGGGATGGCAGACTCTAAATTGCTTAAGGGTAAGAAGATGATGGATGCACGAACAGTAGCAGAAATTGGTTTTCACGCTTTAATGAAGGGCAAAACCATTGTTATTCCTGGTTTTATGAATAAACTACTTGCAAAAAGCGTCAGATTTGTACCTAGAAAGGTGGTGACAAGAATTGTGAGAAATATGCAGGAAGATAAGTAAGTAGGTTGTCATTTGTCATTTGTCATTTTACAATGTCCGCAAAATGTCTCTTGTTTCACCCACGAGATGAGCTTAATCAACATCAATATTGCCAGCATTTTAAATTCCAGCCGAAATTCGCCACAGCAACAGCAGCAACATAATTGTTAGCAGGTACTAGTTCAAAAAGACTCCAATCTTCGGATATCTGTAACTTGGCTGGTTCTGTGGGAGTGAGCGATACTTCAATTTGCTCTAGCTGAGATAGTCCGTCTCCAGTTGCTTTTAAATAAGCTTCCTTACAAGTCCAGTAACGGAAAAATACTTCTTGCTGTTGGTTGGGAGATAGCGATCGCAACATCTCATATTCTCTCGGTAAAAAGAACCGTTTGGCAAGACTTTCCAAATCAGACATCGGGCGAATATATTCTAGGTCTACACCAATTGGGCGAGTACAATTCACTGCACATAAACCCAACCCTTGGGAATGAGACAAGTTAAACGCCAGTTCACTATCGGCAAATTTATCTGCTAGTACTGGTTTGCCACGCTGTTGATAATTAAACTCCACTTGTAACGGTTGGATACCCAAGTAGCGCCCTAATATAGTTCGCAGGATACCACGACCTGCGATGAAACGCTGCTGATGTTCCTGAAAATAGAACCGTTCAGCACGAGATGTTTCGTCACTGGAAAGAGTCGCTGCTAAATTTTGCAGCTGTACTTCTGGTTGGTCAAGTTCTATGCGCCAGACATGAATCTCATCCGGTAGCAAAGTTAAATTCGTCGGTGCAGGTAGCCAAATATTATTAGAAGCGGTCATTGAGTCAAAAATTCAAGAGAGTTGTACTTTAATAGTTTGTTTAATTACGACGATATTATGGGTGAATCTGGTTTGACGCTTTAGCATTACTATATACAACTGCGCCTGTTTTTCCTAGAATATGCCATAGGTATTGTTAGATATTAAGTCTAGCTGTAAACATAAATACAGGTAGCCGCGATTGCTTTTGCCAGCTAAATATTATAATTTATTACTCTAGATGTACGCTCCTCAACTACACGTTAAATCTCCTGAGAGAAAATACTTTAAAACTTTTAATAGAGAATCGCAAATTTTATTTTGGCTACAACATTAGCTATTACAGCATTACTCAAAGGAACTACGACCAATGTCTGCAAGTGTTCTGAAGTAGATATATCTTCAGTAAGAAATAATTTTTCTCAGAAAGTGTTAAATCTGGAACAAAAAACCCTTGCCAAAGCTTGTTAAAAACCTATTACAACTACTTTTTTCTAGAACATAGTGAGGATGAATGATTCTTAATTTGGAGTACTTTGCCTTTTTTATACTGCTACTAGCAGCGCTGCTATTGGCAATTAGGCAAATGAGCGTTGCTTTGGATGAATTAGATATTGCGCGTTTTACTCTCTGGACGGGTATTGCTTCTGTTATTGCTGGTTTACCAATGATATTGTGGTAGCTTCTGGGTCAATGCCATCCTCTCTATTTTGGGCTTCCAAAATACGACTCCATCTGTCGAACATCTTAGCAACTAGAATCTGTTCGTTGTTGCTCTAACCATTGTAAAACCCGATTCCATGCCCACCAAAGATCGGGGTCTTGTACTTGACGCTGGCACTCTTTGCTACTGAGATAGCCAACATGACCGCCATACTGAGTAAGTAACAAATCTATTGCAAAATTGCGATCGCACGCTTCTTCTAATTCCGGTATGATAGCTGGGTCAAAAAGTGGATCGTCCGCAGCATATAGAATCAAAGTCGGTTTCGAGATTTGCGGCAATATTTGCAAAGCACTACTAGCTTGGTAATATGCTTCCACAGAAGGAAAACCAAGTCGCTTAATTACCAATTCATTATCAAAACCCCAAATGCTATTTGCTCGTTCAATCGCTTCTGGGTCAAGGCTTCCAGGATGAGCATCATGAATCCGCCACGCCAATTTTTTTAAATTTTGGGCAATCCCTGCTTCTAAATATCTACCAAAGGGCTTTGTAACTAGATAAGATAGCGATCGCTGTGAATCTAAACTCGGACAAATCACCATACCACCGCCAATATCGCTATCTTCTAATCCTAAATCTTCATCCTCCTTAATCACCTCACCAGCCACCTTCACCGCCCATAACGCCAATTGCCCTCCTAAAGAATACCCTGTAAACCAAAATTTCCCCGGACATCCCATTGCCTTTGCAGCAGCAGCGATGCGAACAAAATCTTCCCCCTCATACAAACCATCAGAAGTTAGAGTCGGGGACAATTCGGCTGTTTTTCCGTGGGCCCGCCAATCAAATAACACTACAGCGTATCCTTGGGCATAAGCTTTACGCCCTAGCACCCTCAAAAACCATTCTGTCTCTAACTCTCCGGTAATGCCATAAGTACCGATAATCGTGCTATGAGCATTTTCCGGGATGGCAACCAAGCCAAAAATTGGCACACCTTGGCCACCAATAAAGATTTTTTCGTGATAAGACGGTTCTTGTAAGAAAACAGTACTTTCCCAGTTACGTTTTCCCCACAAAGCGGTGTATACAGTCATCATCACACCGTTTTGTAAAAACCAAGACGGATTGTAGGGGGGAGTATAACACATCATAGACTATAAGATTTCGTGTAATTGAGTCTTGATTTCACAGTCATTTAATCTTAATATTTATGTAAGATTTAAAAACTTTTTTAGAATCGATTCAAAAATCTTTGTATCTATCAAAGGTTGTTAATTATCCTTAATAAGTAGTAATAATTTTTTAAGAATGCCGAGGATTCTTGTCATAGACGATGACCCAGCGATTTCAGAACTAGTTGCCGTCAACTTGGAAATGGCTGGCTACGATGTTAGTCAAGCTGAAGACGGCATCAAAGGTCAAGCGCTGGCTCTCCAGCTACAACCAGACTTGATCATGCTCGATTTAATGTTGCCCAGGGTAGATGGGTTTACCGTTTGTCAACGCCTGCGCCGCGACGATCGCACCTCTGAGATTCCCGTGTTAATGCTGACAGCTTTGAGCCAAACTCAGGACAAGGTGGAAGGCTTCAATGCTGGCGCAGATGACTACCTCACCAAGCCTTTTGAAGTTGAAGAACTGCTGGCGCGGGTGCGGGCACTTTTGCGGCGGACTGACCGGATTCCTCAAGCCGCAAAGCATAGTGAAATTCTCAACTATGGCTCATTAACCCTCGTTCCCGAAAGATTTGAGGCAATATGGTTCAATGAGACGGTGAAATTGACTCACTTGGAATTTGAGCTACTTCACTGCTTACTGCAACGCCACGGTCAAACAGTTTCTCCCAGCGAAATCCTCAGAGAAGTTTGGGGCTACGATCCTGATGATGACATAGAAACGATTCGAGTGCATATTCGCCACTTGAGAACCAAGCTAGAACCAGACCCTCGCCACCCCCGCTATATTAAGACAGTGTATGGTGCTGGATACTGTCTGGAATTACCCGCTATACCTCCATCCAATGAAGGGGCTTCAGTAACAGTCGTTGAATGAAACACGCTAAATTCCCTTATCTAAGCTATCACTTAGGCAAGAACTCTCTGTAACTCTTATTCCTTACCGCTTAGTTAAGGTTATTGGTGGGATTTAGTAGTATGTAGAGATGTTGCAATACAACGTCTCTACAAGCATATCCGTAAGAAGTTAAGACAAAGTACCTTTTGTCAATAAGTTAAAATACTCAATAATAAGCTCTGTAAAATTAGCCGTCATTGAATTTCTTAAATTGTAGTGCGATCGCGCTGTTTCATTACAGCGCGGTCTTGTTTCTACTTATTCCCGTACAATAAACCAAACCGAACTAACCCGCGTTCATAACCGCGACGCATCAACCCCAGCGATAACGCCCCTTGAATGGTAGTCCAACCAGCATTGAGTAAGCCCCAAAGTGCTTGGGGAGTGAACGCCGAATCAATGACTACATTCCAAAAGGGGGCGACGGCGGTTGACCAATCGGCGGTGCGAATATTGTTTAATGGAAGTTGACGGGCGATCGCTTCATACTCTGGTAAAGAAATTACATAAGGCAAACAATACACCCGATAAATATCCTGTAAATGCTTTTCCTCATCCGCCGTCAGTGGTAACTTATCAGTCGGTCGATGACACCAAGTCACCATAATTAACTTCCCACTAGGTTTCAATACCCGATAACATTCCTGGAGAAACTTCGTTTTATCTGGCATGTGTTCGCCGCTTTCTAGCGACCAAACCAAATCAAAAGAATTATCAGCAAAAGGCATTGCTTGAGCATTGGCGACTTGAAACTGAGTTCTCAGACTCAAATTCGCTTCCGTTGCGCGTTCCGTTGCTCTGGCAGCTTGCACAGGACTCAAAGTAATCCCTGTAGCCTTAGCATGAAACTTTTCTGCCAGGTATAAAGAACTACCACCAATACCACAACCCACATCGAGGATATTTTCTGCTGCTTGTACCCCCGCCCAATTAAGCAGTTCCTCGATTAAATCAATTTGAGCTTGACGACGGTCTTTTTTCTGGCTGCCATCAGCACCGTAATAGCCGTGGTGCATGTGTTCGCCCCAAATCTGTTCCCACAGACCAGAGGAAGCATCGTAGAACTGCTGAATTTGCTGGTAAAGTGTTGCACTCATGAAAAAAGTAGTATTGAGACGAATTAGAATTCAAAAAAAACATACAGGTAGGCTACCATGTATGTTTTTAATTAAATAAGGGTATTTTTACTCCGGGGAAGGTAAACCGAGATTTATCCTCCTGGAAAAAATTTCTCAGTTTTACCTTAATAAACTTTTCTTCGTCAAATTTATACCAATTATTCCAAACAACCTACATATACAAGAAATGAAAACCTAGATTTACTCTAACTTTCTTAATTACGAATTACGAACTTGTACTGAGCTTGTCTTGAGCGTAGCCGAAGTATTACGAACTACGAATTAATTATGACCGTTTCTCGCACAGTTTGCCTGGGATTTTTGACTGTCATCGCTATAGGAACAATCTTGTTAATGATGCCTTTCTCGACTAGCGATGGTACATGGAACGACCCTATTGTGGCGCTGTTCACCTCAACATCTGCGGTTTGTGTTACTGGCTTATCAGTGGTCGATCCTGGTACTTATTTTTCTTTTTGGGGTCAGCTGTTTATGACACTGTTGGTTCAGATTGGCGGTTTGGGCTATATGACAAGCACTACCTTTCTGATTCTGCTAATTGGACGCAAGTTTGACCTGCGACAAAAGGTAGCTATTCAACAAGCTTTAGACCGACCAGGAATGAGCGGGAGTGCCCAAGTCATCCGTTCAATTATTGCTACAACTTTAATTTTTGAAATTACAGGAATATTCTTACTTATACCAGCTTTTATTCCAAAATATGGTTGGAATGAAGGACTGTGGTTGGCAATTTTTCATAGTATCAATGCTTGGAATAATGCTGGTTTTAGTTTGTTTAAAGATAACTTAATTGGTTATCAGTCCTCCTTGTTAGTAGTCTTCACCATCACTATGTTGATTATCTTTGGGGGAATTGGCTATCAGGTAATTTTGGAAATGTATTTTTGGTTGCGCGATCGCATTCTCAAAAAAAATCATCACCAAATATTTTCCCTAGATTTTAAAGTTGCAACTAGTACAACTATTATCTTATTAGTAATAGGGACAATCGCCTTTTTCTGTATAGAAATCAGAAACCCTGAAACATTTGGTTATCTAAATTTACGTGGTCAAATATTAGTAGCTTGGTTTCAATCAGTTACTCCCAGAACTGCTGGCTTTAACACCATCGATATTAGCAAAATGACTACCGCTGGTCTATTTATTACGATTGCGCTGATGTTTATTGGTGCAAGTCCAGGTGGTACAGGAGGAGGAATGAAAACAACAACCCTGAGAGTCTTGACCAGTTGCACTAAAACGATTCTCCAGGGGAAAGAAGAAGTTTTATTGTACGATCGCAAGATAGCAATAACTTTAATTTTGAAAGCTGTAGGTGTGTTAGTGGGTTCAGTAGCGACGGTTATTTTAGCTACTATTATAATTAGCCTCACAGATCCAACATTAGATTTTATCCAAATTTTGTTTGAAGTGGTATCAGCCTTTGCTACCGTGGGGCTTTCTACAGGCATTACAGCAAGTATCTCCACAGCAGCAAAGCTGATCTTAATTGTCATTATGTACATTGGACGAGTAGGTGTTTTACTACTTATGTCTGCTGTACTAGGAGATCCCCGCCCTACCAGAATTCACTATCCTGAAGAGAATTTACTCGTGGGATAGTTCTGAGGAGGGAGTAGGAAGCAGGGGGAGCAGGGGAGGCAGGGGAAGAAGAACTATTGGTTATTGCCCAATGCCCAATGCCCAAACTGATAAAATATACATCGGAAGGCAAAAAATAAAATTTTAATTCAAGCGGTATAACCGTTTTTTGCCCTAAATACAGGGAGCCATAATAAGGATAACAACGGTGAATCTGTCATCATTAAGTTTTTTTCGCAGTTTACGCAAAGATAATCAGCAATTTGCTGTAATTGGGTTAGGTCGTTTTGGTCGCTCTGTCTGTTCCACACTGCACAATTTTGGTTATCAAGTGCTGGCAACAGATATTGATGAAAAACGAGTTTCAGAAGCATTAACTGAGGGAATAGTTGGTCATGCTTTGCAACTAGACTCTACAGAACCAGCCGCACTCAAAGAAGCTGGAATTTTTGAATTTGATACTGTAATTGTCGCAATTGGTAACTACGTTCAAGAAAGTATCATAACCACTCTCAATGTGAAAGAGGCTGGCGTACCTCATGTAGTTGCTAAAGCTTCTAGTGAAGTTCATCGTAAACTGTTGCGGCGAGTAGGCGCAGATCATGTTGTTTTTCCTGAGTATGAAGCGGGTTGTGCCCTAGCGCGTACTCTTACTAAACCAGCAATTCTAGATCGGTTTGACCTCGACCCCGATAACAGTATTGTAGAGTTGATTGTGCCTGATGAATTTCACGGCAAAACCATCACTGAACTGCAACTTCGTAACCGCTACGGTTTAAATTTGCTAGCAGTAAGCCAGGATGGGAAATTTCAAATTAATCCTGACGCTACCAAGCGTTTAGAGCGTGGTTCAGCAATGGTTGTTATTGGTTGTAATAAAGATATTAATCGTTTGCCGATTTAAAAAAGTTAGGAGTTAGGAATTAAAAGTTAGGAGTTATGCCGTGTGCAACTTTTACTCAAAACTAACTTCGAGTAGAGAATAGACTTATTGGATGAATCAAAAGCCCTCACCCTAAATCCCTCTCCCAAGTTTGGGAGAAGGGGGTGGGGGATGAGGGCAAATAGCCTTAACTCTGAGTTTTTTATTGTCCGGGACTTGTTGAAGTGGATTGTGGTTCGACTGAGACAGGTACATCGCCAGGGTTTGCGGGCGTTTCTGGTTGATTTGCCGTTTGTGGCTCAGATGTTTGTACTGTAGAATCTGAACTCTGAGAAGGAGTAGCTGTTTGACTGGCTTGAGGTTGCTGTTGCCCATTTTTCTGAGCAATTTGCTGCATTAGCTGCTCAATTTTTTGGGCTTGTTCAATGTTACCTTGCTCGCGATATTCATTGTGAGCGCGTTTCAAGACTCCACTGGCTTTTTTGAATTCGCCCTGATTATATAAAGTTACTCCCAAGTTATAGTAAGCTGAGGCACTTTTTGGATTTAGGCGAATCGCTTGCCGATAAACAGAAATAGCCTCAGGAGCTTGACCATGCATTGCTAGCAAATTTGCCATATTGCTGTAGGCTGCGGCATTTTTAGGATCTAGCTTCAAAGCTTGGCGATAATTGGCGATCGCAGGCTCGATTTGACCTTGTTGTTGCAAGGCGATCGCTAAGTTAAGATAAGCATTGGCATTGCTGCCATCTAGATTAATTGCTTTTTGGTAGGCAGCGATCGCTTCCTCTGACTTTCCTTGTTCATACAGCAACAAACCCAGATTATACAGCCCTGCCACCCTTGTGGAATCGATCGCCAAGCTCTGGCGATAAGCGGTAATTGCTGCATCTTTTTCTCCTTGTCGGTGCAACACTAACCCTAAGTTGTAATAAGCTTCGCTAGAATTGGGATTAACTTTTATCGCCTCTGTAAATTCTTGTAAAGCTACATCCAGGCGATTTTGCTCTATCAATATATTGCCCAGATAATTCCGTGCTGCCCCAAGGTTAGGATCTCGCTGTAACGCTTGACGAAAGGCATATTCTGCACCTTGTAAGTCTTGGCGGTTATAGCGCGTAACTCCTTGCTGGAAAAAGCTAGCTGCTTCGAGATCCTGAGAAATTGCAGTTTCTGCCAGCAGCTTGCTAACTGGAAAATTAGTAATTGTCGGTGCAGCCAAGAGCAAAAATGCAGAACAGCCACCGAGTGTTACCTGACAAAATAAATTTAACCAATGAGAAAATAGGTATTTTTCAGACATTAATAGCAGACCTGTACTTATTTTTAACCCCTTATAAGTCAGAGTACCCACCACGAAAGAAAAAATTCCCAATTTCCAACTTTTAACTTCTAACTCTTGTACAGACGCGATTAATCGCGTCTCTTTCTTGTACAGACGCGATTAATCGCGTCTCTTCCCACTCCCCGCTCCCACAGCTGACGGCAAAATTAGCATGGCATCACCGAATGAATAAAAGCGATATCCAAAAGCGATCGCTTCGTTGTATATATTCAATAATCGTTGTCTGCCAATTAGGGCACTTACCAACATCAACAAACTAGAACGCGGTAAGTGAAAATTCGTAATCAAACCATCTACCACCCGCCATTGGTAGCCGGGATAAATAAACAAGTCTGTTTTTCCGCAAAATGGCTGTAAATTACCAGATTGAGCCGCCCCTTCTAAAGCCCGTACTGCCGTTGTTCCCACAGCAATAATTCGACCGCCAGCAGCTTTAGTGGCGCGGATTTGCTCTACTGTAGCCGCAGGAACTTCAATCCATTCTTCATGCATCTGATGGGTAGTTACGTCCTCTACTTCCACAGGGCGAAATGTGCCGACACCAACGTGTAGCGTCACAAAAGCTCGATCGATTTGGCGATCGCGCAACTTTTGTAATAATTCTGGGGTAAAGTGTAATCCTGCCGTCGGAGCTGCGATCGCTCCTGGTTGTTTAGCATAAACTGTCTGATACTGCTCATCAGCTGCTTCTGAGGTAGTGATATATGGTGGTAACGGGACTTCACCAAATACCTCTAACAGTTCCACCAAAGTCTTACCCTCTGGTACATCAAATTGCAACAAACGCCCCCCAGTAGCTGCATCTGTTTCTAGAACCGTAGCCGTGAGTTGGTGACACTTCGACAAGCTCAGTGCATCGCTGGGTACTAAAGAAGAATCTTTACAATCCTTAATTCCTAATTGCCTTCCTGTAAAAACAATCTTCGCTCCCCGTTTGAAGCTTTTTCCTGGCTTAACTAAAGCTAACCAACAGTTATGCTGCCGTTCTTCCAACAGCAACACCTGGATTTTCGCACCAGTGGATTTATGACCATAAAGCCGCGCTGGAATGACTCTTGTATTGTTCATAACCAACAAATCACCAGAGCGCAGCAGTGCAGGCAAATCATGGAAAATATGGTGTAGAGGTGCTGTTTCGATGCCTGTAGTCGGAGAATCAACTACCAGTAACCGCGAACTATCTCTAGGAACTGCTGGGTTTTGGGCAATGAGTTCTGGAGGTAGTTCGTAGTCATAGCCAGCTACCGAGCAATCTAATTCAAAATTTTTTTCTTGTGGGCTAGATGTATCTTTCAAATTGACTTGTACTAGTTTTTGGTTTATTTAGTATTTATACTCTCTTAAAAAGGCTGAGTTAAGTTTTACCTTATATTGGAACTTTAAGGCATCTTCGCTCAGTTTTGCCGCTAGGCTATAAGATTGTTACTATTAAGTAACACGGAAAAATTAATATAAAAATTGGGTAAACCTCCCCATCTAAAAACGGGGGCTTTTACCCTACCGGGAACAGGCACTGATTGACGAATATAGATATGTAGGATTGGCTTTGATCCCAAGCACCAACAAACATGGAATACTTGTACTATCTGGCAAATGCCAGTCTAACCCTGAGGGTCGTTCAACACCTCCACGCTAGACCCCAGACACCAGTTTCGTTCGTCACCGTAATTCATCAAATTGATGGCTGGGTGGTTAGGATCAAACTCAAAGGTCAAGTCTCGCCCCAAGAAGATGGCGACTTTCGGGCTTTTCTAAATGAATTAGGAATTAGCTATGAGCCGCCAATGAGGGTGCAAATGGCACTTTGGAGTTTGGAAGCTGGACAGTGCCCTGTGGATGTGATGCGTCGTTATCAGGTAGCGATCGTTTCTCACGGTAGCCCAGAAAGAGACGAAATTGAAGCGTTCCGGCAGCAGTTTGTCCGGGGCTTAGGTTACTGTCCAGAAACTTTAGCGTAAGCCTATTTGGTTCTAACGCTACTACAAAATTATTGGTCATTGGTAATTAAGATATTTTATCGATTACCAATTAACCATTATCAATTGAAAAGTCAAAAGCTGCCAGAATGTATTCTTGCAGCTTAAACTTATATCCGGGTACTGATGAAGTAGCTAAAGCTTCCTGATTTGCTGTAACCCCAGTCAGATTTTTTGATATCCTTTGACAGTAGACAATAGCAACATCAAATCGACAAGAATAATCTGCCTTCTCAGGATACTGGGCTAAGAATATTTCAGCTGTACGACAGATTTTTGCTTGCTTTTGTGGAGTGATTGCGCTTCTTCCCCCGGCATCCCAACTACCTGAACTACGGGTTTTGACTTCAACAAATGCCAATATTGAGTGCTGAGTGCTGAGTTCTCCTACTGCTCGTCTGCTCCCCTGCTCCCCTGCTGCCTCTGCTTTTCTATCATATTCAGCGATGATATCAATTTCTCCCCAGCGACAAGAAAAGCGACGATGAAGAATTATCCAACCTGTAGCTTGCAACCATTGGGCTACTAGGTCTTCTCCTAATGAACCAATATCTGGATAATGAGATGGAGGAAGGTTAGCCATTGACTAAAAATATGATGAATTCTGTGAATTCTAGGTTAAGCGATGCCTGCGGCGGTCTACGCCTACGCACAACGGGTTCTACACTCGACTTATCCCGAACAAAGTTGAGGTTGAAGTATAAAACAGACCATCACATTTGGGCAAGCATACTCAGCTTATTTCTGTGGGGAATAATTGCCATCAGCGCAACGGTCGGTTTTGCTCCAACAGCTTTGGCACTCGAATATAACAAAGAAATTTTGGTCGAGGCTGATTTTTCAGGACGTGATTTAACAGACTCTAGCTTTACTAAAGCTAATCTTCGCCAGAGCAACTTCAGTCACGCTAATTTGAACGGCGTCAGTTTTTTTGCAGCAAATTTGGAGTCTGCAAATTTGGAGGGTTCTGATTTGAGAAATGCGACTTTAGACTCGGCTCGTTTAGTCAGAGCAAATTTGACAAATGCACTATTGGAGGGTGCTTTTGCTGCTAACGCCAGATTTGATGGTGCAGTCATTGACGGGGCAGATTTTACCGATACGCTGCTGCGTCCCGATGAGCAAAAAAAATTGTGCAAACTTGCCAAGGGAACTAATCCGATTACAGGACGAGATACGCGTGACACGTTGTTTTGTCCTTAGTATTTTCTACCTGGGAATTGGGAATTGGGCATTGGGCATTGCTTATTCCCCATTCCCCACTTATAAAATATTGAGCAACTACCAACCACTTGCACCAATCTTTTGACATACAATTTTCATACCTTTGCCTGGTGAAGAACTTGCTACAAAAGGGATTTCTCCTTTTTCTTTATCCTCTTCAAGTAGCTGTCCTTCTGGCCCGTAAATCGCAATGCGATTGCGAAACAGCCGCGATTCTTTGCACGATGCATCAAAGGTAGTCTCGAAGATGCCATCTCCATAGATCCCGTAAAGCTTGTATATCGTGCCCTTAATCGTTTTTGTGTCCAGAGCTACGCTGTTTCCCAATTTATCATGCCCTACAGTGATATATCTTTCTGCATCTTGAGCGATGGCTACGCCAACACCTCCGGTGAACGCACTGCCATTACTCAATAAAATAGCGATCGCACCTACTATGCCGCCTAACTTAAAATACATACAGTTTCAAAATATCAGATTTCATATATTTCTACCCGCGATCAAAGCGGTTCTGGCAGGGTAAAAGCACTGAAATCAAGACAGAACAAGCTGTTATACTAGTTAGTAACACCTTATGGGAAGCCTCAAGCACTAAATAAATAGCTGCAATACTTTTCAAAGTATGAGTGAAACACTTGGTGATATTGCCATACCGCCTCAGTTTCCCGATCGCACTCAACTACCAGAGTCTGATGGTGCGTTTGTGTTCGCAAAGCTGGCAAGCCGAAAAACTTAGTAATCACAGACAAAAGCTTACTACAGACTTCAACTAGTTTCACCGTAGTAGGCAAATCAGCGATGTCTACGACGGGTGGTTCCTGAGCGCAGCCGAAGGGCTACGCCTACGCACCTGATAACAAGTCAAGATTGTATCTGATTTTGTAAGTTACTTGCAAAATTTTCAAAGTTCTGAATTAAAATTGTTTACATACGTGCGATAGCTAAAAAAGCGAATTATGAATACTTTTATTGTCAAAGTAAGCGCTTTTTGGGATTCTGAGGTCAATGTTTGGGTAGCTAGCAGTGATAATCTACCTGGGTTGGTTACAGAAGCTTCTACTATTGAGATGTTAACAGCAAAACTAAAAGCTATGATTCCAGAACTTATTGAATTAAATAGAGTTGAATCTGACAACAAAGATTACATTGATTTATACTTAACAACGCATCGTCATGAATCAATCAAAATGGCTGGCTAATGAGTGTTTCCTTTACTCCTGAAGTTAAAAAACTTTTAACAGAAGCCGGATGTTATTTTAAAAGGCAAGGAAAAGGAGATCATGAAATTTGGTATAGCCCAATTACAGATAATAACTTTGTAGTTGATAGTAAAATAAAATCACATCATACTGCAAATGGAGTATTGAAACAAGCTGGTTTAGATAAGCATTTTTGAGTTTATTAAGAGAGCGATCGCATCCAGCAAGTATGCAGGGTTGACCCCTTAATCAATCAAGGTATTCAATCCCCGTTTCTTAACTAGGTGCAATAGCTTAAGAGCAGTGCCACTGGGACGCTTTTGACCGATTTCCCACTTTTGAACCGTTGATAGACTTGTATTCAAAATCGCAGCAAATACTGCCTGACTGACATGAGATGATTCGCGTATTTCCTGAATTTGCTTAGGTTCTAGCGGTTCAATTTCAGACAAACACAGACTGTCAAATTCACGCAATGTAGTTTGATCCATTAGTCCAGCCTTATGCAGCCCTGTAGCCGTTTCGTGAACGGCTTCAAGAATCGCTGATTTCTTCTTCGCCATTGCAAATTACCTCCATCAATTCATCTTTCAGCTTGGCCTTTTCGAGATCCTCTAGCGTGTAAGATAACAGCACCGATGTCAGCTTTTTTAATGCTTCTTCTTCTTTTTTGTTAATGTTACTGCGCTCATTTTTCGGGAAGCCGAAAACAAAAAACCAGCAATCTCCCTTATTGGTCGCCACCAGTGTGCGAAAGCCACTACGCTTACCTTGTCCAGAGCGGGCAATCCGCTTTTTGAACAGTCCCCTCCTATATCTGCTTCCTAAAGTCCTGCCGTCATTTCGTTTACAGCCGCGCAGAGGCTGAGGTCGTTTAAACCCTCTTTGCGTGCCCAACGGTCAAACCATCGGGTTTTGTAGATTATCATGCTATGGTCATTATCTTCGCTTATTATGTAGCACCAAGTGCTATGCTTGGCAATACACTATAAAAGTCAAAAAGCTTGAACAAAGACCGATCGCAACATTGAGTAGAAACTAGCTAATCGCACTCCACCAGATACAAAGGTAAAACTCTAGTTCTCCAATTTTATTTAACACTTTTAAACCACTCAGTAATTCCCTGAGCGATCGCTTTTGCCATTTTCTTCTGTTCTTCTGGGTTCACTACCTGCTCAAATTCATCGGGATTACTCATAAAACCCAATTCTAGTAACACCGATGGTGCAGCTGTCGGACGTGTCAGCGCCAAATTATCCCAAAATACACCATAAGAAGGTTTGCCGAGTTTTTTAACAACATAGGTCTG
Source organism: Nostoc sp. DedQUE07 (assembly GCF_034530975.2). Taxonomy (NCBI): domain Bacteria; kingdom Bacillati; phylum Cyanobacteriota; class Cyanophyceae; order Nostocales; family Nostocaceae; genus Nostoc; species Nostoc sp. DedQUE07. The sequence goes on from NZ_JAVRCC020000010.1 coordinate 92,104, forward strand.
TAAAAACATTGCCAAGTTGTGGGCTTGGGGTTGATACCAAAATGCGCCGAATCCCTTAATTTTTTCGGCATCACCATCATCGGGTAGAGAATTGTGATGTATGGAAATAGCGATCGCAGGTTCTTCTTGACTGATAATTGCCTGACGTTCTACTAGCGAAACTTCCTTGTCGTCCTCCCGTGTCATTACTACCGTTGCTCCTTCCTTCACCAACTCATCGCGCAGCAACTTAGATACCACCAAATTCACATCTTTTTCTAAATATCCAGTTGGGCCACTGGCACCAGATTCTTTACCGCCATGCCCTGGATCTAGTACAATCTTGAAATTAGCTAAAAGCTTGCGTCTTGTGTTCCCGATTTTAGGCGGATGACGCAAAGCCAAAACCAGGGTTGTACCGTCGTATCTCAGCTTATATCCCCACTGTTGAGCTTTTTTGAGGTTAAAGGTGTATTTTACTTGTCCTGGGGCTTCCTGTTGCCAGTCTAGGCGATAAATTAGGGGGTCATCATCCAGGCGAATTATGTCCGTTTGGGCAGTGGTATTGTAGAGAGTGAGAGCGAAAGCACCCTCACTTTGTTGCACGCTCACAGGTACGGGAACTTGCAAGGGGAAAACTATTTCTGTCGCACTAGGGAGTTGACGGTATCCGACACTGCGAATTATTGTTTGTGGCGGAACTGCACCAGGTAGAATGCGGGTTTCTTTACTATTAATCCAAGCGCCGTAATCTAGGCGCAACCATTCACCTTCCCTACCTGTAACTGTTGCGCGTGTGCCTTTGGGCAGTGGTGTGAGTCGCGAATAATCGGTGCTAGGGCCAGTACGAGCAACGCCTGACTCTACTGTAACCTCAAAAACTGGCAATTGCGCTCTTGAGAGGATTTCAATCTTACCAGATCCTGGTTGAGTTATCGTCTTGCCGTCAAGTGTCAGTTGAAATTGAGGTTTTCCTAGATCGGCAGCTGTTGCCACTGTGGTGCAACCTTGATAATTGCCTACGCTAGACTGGGCATGAGGCTGATTTTGACCTGTCAAAGCTGCCAAATTATTTGGTAGTTGTGCTTGTTGAGGTTGTGGTAAAAGGGCAATAGTTTGATTAGCCAGGATTACAGAAACATTAGCGTTAGGGGGTGCGATTGCGCCAAAACAAATTACTTCTCCCGGTAATCTGGCAATGTCAACTGCGGGAGTAAGAGAATCTTTCGCAAAGGCTACCCCCTGTGGTAGTTCAGGGCTAGCGTTAAGCCCGATCACCTTAATTTTAAGTTCTTGATTGTGGTAACGCACAGTAAAAAGATTCTCCCCCAACTGCAAGGGGAAACTAGGGGAAAAATGACCAGCTTTGCTGCGGGTAATTGGCTTACTATTGATCAAAACCTGACCATCTGGTGGTGCAGTGCCCAGAAAAAAGATTTTTTGGGCACTTGTCTGGTAGTTTGTCTGGGGAAAAACGACTATAAGAGATGGCTCTGCCAATGCTACCGAGGAGGTGAGAATACAGCCTAATATTACTAATCCTAAGAGGTTTTTCACAGCAAATCACAGAAGATGACACCACAACAACTGTGGCACAATGACGGGATGTATTTTTAGAAGTTGTTAGAAATTCAAACTACTATGACTAAGTTTATCTTTGTTACTGGAGGCGTAGTTTCCAGTATTGGTAAGGGCATTGTAGCAGCAAGTTTAGGGCGTTTGCTCAAGTCGCGCGAATATTCGGTGTCGATTCTCAAACTCGACCCTTATATCAATATCGATCCTGGGACGATGAGTCCCTTTCAGCATGGGGAAGTATTCGTTACCCAAGATGGTGCGGAAACAGATTTGGACTTGGGGCATTACGAACGCTTTACCGATACCTCAATGTCGCGCCTAAATTGTGTGACTACTGGTTCAATTTACCAGGCAGTCATCAATAAAGAACGGCGCGGAGATTACAATGGCGGTACTGTACAGGTAATTCCTCATATTACCAATGAAATTAAAGACCGGATTCTGCGAGTTGCTAAAAGTACAAACCCTTCTGTAGTAATTACAGAAATCGGCGGGACGGTAGGAGATATTGAATCGCTGCCGTTTTTGGAAGCAATTCGCCAGTTCCGTAAAGAGGTGGGGCGGCAGAATGTGCTGTATATGCACGTAACACTGGTACCGTGGATTGCCTCTGCGGGTGAAATGAAAACTAAGCCGACACAGCATTCAGTTAAAGAACTCAGATCCATTGGCATTCAACCGGATATTTTAGTTTGTCGGAGCGATCGCCCTTTACCCAAGGGATTAAAGCAGAAATTGTCGGGATTTTGCGATGTGCCGGAAGAATGCGTCATCACTTCCCAAGATGCCAAAAGTATCTATGAAGTACCCCTAAATCTAGAACGGGAAGGAATGGCAGAACAAGTGCTGAACTTGCTGCAAATGGAACAACGTAAACCAGATTTGACGCAGTGGCAAACCCTAGTACAACGTTTGCATAGTCCCAAGCACGAGGTAGAAATTGCCATTGTTGGTAAATATGTGCAGTTAAGTGATGCCTATCTATCTGTAGTAGAAGCGCTCAACCATGCTGCAATCTCCACTTATGGCAAACTGCGCCTGCGTTGGATAAATTCAGAAGAATTGGAAACTGAACCAGCCGAAAATTATCTTAAAGGTGTCGATGGCATAGTTGTACCAGGAGGTTTCGGGGTTCGAGGAGTCGATGGTAAAATTGCCGCCATTAAATACGCCCGCGATCGCCAAATTCCCTTTTTGGGTTTATGCCTGGGTATGCAATGTTCTGTGATTGAGTGGGCCAGAAACGTAGGGGGATTAACAGGTGCTAATAGTGCTGAATTTGACCCTTACACAACCGATCCGGTAATTAATTTATTGCCAGAACAGCAGGAAGTTGTGGATTTAGGGGGTACAATGCGCTTAGGATTATATCCTTGTCGTGTTCTCCCTGATACTTTAGCTTTTAAGCTCTATCAAGAAGATGTGATTTATGAACGACATCGACATCGCTATGAGTTCAACAATGCTTACCGCGATTTGTTGTTAAAGTCTGGCTATGTAATTAGTGGTACTTCTCCTGATGGACGTTTAGTTGAAATTGTGGAATTACCCAAGCATCCATTCTTTCTTGCTTGCCAATTTCATCCAGAATTTCAATCACGCCCCAGTACACCTCATCCTTTATTTAAAGGATTCATTCAAACAGCGATCGCTCTTTCTCTTTCGAGATCTAGCACACCAACACCATTGGAGGTGTCATAACAATTCAAAATTCAAAATTCAAAATTCAAAATTAATTGCAACATTAACTTAAGACTTCAGTAGATTTGGATATCCAGGGTGCATCATTCGTAAATTTCGGACTTGAGGAGATGTTGTGGCGTACTGGGTGAAAATCCTTTACGAGAGGAAAGAATATGTAGTAAATTTTGAACGTGTCCATGCTTTTTGTTATGAACTGAATGGCAGAGTTACTTTTTGGCTACCCGATAGTGCCATTCCCATAATAATTAACCCACAAAATAACCTGGAAGATTATCAAAAAATTCTCGATTATTTAGAATGTGTGACAGGATTAGAATTAGAGCGTGCCCACTGGGTGAAAATAATTTACGAAAAAAATGAATATGTCATTAATCTCAACTGCATCAGTTCCTTTTGTCACGAACCGAATGGCAGGATAACTTTTTGGTTGCCAGATGGCACTATTCCTATTATCATCAACCCTGTGAGTAATCCTGAATCTTATGAAAAAGTTGTGAAATACGTTCAAAAAGCAACAGGATATTCTTTGTCTTGAAATTACTGTGTAGCAGAACACAAGGTAACAATAAAATAGCTCACTACCATTCATCAAAAATTTGTTTTATCCGCTCAATTGCCGTGTCTGCTGCTTCTTCTGGAGATATGCTATTGACAACTATTTCATTAACAGCTTTACCCCAAACATTCTCTTCTAAAACTAGGCTGTAAGCAGGGTTTTGGACAATATAAAATGGACGAGTATCTTTAGTTAGTGTTTGAGTTGCAGTGGAAAGATGAGGATCTGCTCGATTTGTCCAAAAAGGATCTTTCCAAACAGACTTCATTACTGGTAGATACCGACCTCCGGTAGCTTTGAGATAGTTTCCTATTATTTCAGGTTTAATTAAATATGCGAGAAACTCTTTGGCTGCCTTTTGGTTTTTAGACTCGGCAAACAAAACTATTTCATTAATCGAGACTAAGAAGCGCATCGGTTTACCATTAGGTTTGTTCGGAAATTCTAGAATACCAAGCTTGTGACGATAGGTGTCAGAATCTTGGCGGACAGCAGCAGAAATCGAGAGCGAACTGTTAGGCGTCATAACCACGCCACGATTGAGTAAGCTGCGATTATTGTCTGGATTTAACCAGTTTACTGCGTCTGGTGGTACGTAGCCTTGCTGGAAAAATTTCGCATACCACTCTAAGCTTTTAACAATACCTTGATACACCTTGGGATCGTTGAGCAGAAGTTGACCCTTGGAGTCTAAAATTTGGACATTGTATGCCTCTAAAATCTGCTCAAATAAGTAGTAGGTATCCGTAGAACCAGTGGAGAAAGGAAAGCCTAACCCGTAAATATTCTGTTTTTGCTGTGCGCGCAAATCATCCTGCACTTGTTTCCAAAACTCCCAGAAAGCATCCCAATCTTTAGGGATATCGCTTTGAGTTCGACCTACTTTCTCTAGTAAGTCTCGCCAGTAAAAGATGTGAATTGTTAATTGATTAATTGGGACTGCATAGTAACTCGGTTTTTTATCAACGTTGTTATATAAACGAACTGCTTCCAACACACCTTCAGAATAAATACTTTTGACTGGCTCAATTACATCAGAGACATCTGCCAATTTACCTTCCCAGGCAAGACGTGGATACAGCTCCCTCTCAGCACTGCTATTTATGACGAGATCGGGTGAATTACCTGCCTGAAGTGCCCTTTGAGTCTTTTGTGGCAATTCATCGTTAGTATAGAAAGTAAGTTTAATTTTGTTGCCGCTTTGTTGTTCCCAGTTACTAATGATCTTCTGAAGCGCTTCATCCTCTTCCAAGGTATAACCTTTATCTGACCAAATCTTCAGGACTTTACTGTTAAGAGGAGATTCGGTGACTGAAGATTGGTTAGATTTTAAGATGTTAATGCAGGCAAGAATTATCAAGCTGAGTATCAATGCCACTAGTACGTAGCGATGGCTAGCTCTTATTACCATTATGGTAAAAGTTTGCTTGACTCTTTGCTGATTCTTCAAGCCTTTAGCCATTGGACTGGCTTTGGTTCTGAATAACATGCTCATTTTATGATTTATTGCCAGAAAAACATCTTTACTGCATCTTCTGACATTACATAGCGTTTATTCAAGCTTAAATAGTTGCTTTTCACTCACTTTTCAACATCAGTTAGAATTGCTAAGTAAGTGGGCAAGAATAAATTAAACTATGTTACGTAATGTAAAATTAATTAAATTACCTCGTAGTTAGAGCTTAATTTTTCTTCTAATTTGTAAAGACAGATGTCTCTAGCTGGGGTTGTTTGAACCATAATTTAAAATCTTGAATAGTTTTGCCATGCCAACTTTGCTGCACCTACTATCCCAGCAAAATTGCCTAACTCCGCTGGCAATATCTGTAAACCCTCTCGCGATAAAGGCTGCACTCGCTTCTCAATTTCTGCCTTCACACTTGGTAAGAAAAACTCAAAGCTACCACTGATACCGCCACCAATCACGATCGCTTGTGGTGTGAGTACATAAATCAAACTCGTCAAACCAATTCCCAAATTAGCACCATATTCTTGCCAAAAAGTCAATGCTGCGGCATCTCCTTGTTGGGCAAGAAAACCCAATTCGATGGGTTCCTTGAGAGTGCGGCGGCGAATTGCAGTAGCACAGGCATATTGTTCCAAAGAGCCTCGATTGCCACTATTACAAATTGGGCCATCAGGATTTAAGGAAATTAAACCCAATTCCCCGGCGGCTCCTTGATGTCCAATAAATAGTTTGCCATCAAGGATAATTGCGCCACCAACCCCAGTACCTAAAGTTAGCAGAATCAGATTTTGAAAGTGGCGACCAGCTCCCAGCCAAGCTTCTCCCAAAAGAGCGCAATTAGCATCATTAGCGATCGCAGTCGGTTTGCCAGTTTTAGCTTCTAACCAGTCTGCTAAAGGCACGTCGATCCATCCAGGCAAGTTAATGGCGATTTTAGCAATCCGTCCTGCGGCATCGGATGGGCCAGGAGTACCAACACCAATCGCAACAGCTTGATTATCTGGATCGATTTGAGCGATCGCATCTAGCAGAACCGCCAACACCGCTTCCGGCGTTGTTGGTTGAGGAGATACCACAGTTAAAGATTGCAGACAAGTACCATCATCTGCAAAACGCCCCAGCTTAATTGCCGTTCCCCCGACATCAATGCCAATTACTTGAATTTTGTCATTTGTCATTTGTCATTTGTCATTTGTAATTGGGTATGAGGCATTGGTAATTGGTGAACAGTTATCACCCATTGCCTATTGGCGATCGTCGAGTTCAAAATCAACAATTCGTCAGGGTTTTAGGATTTGGCACGAAAATATTCTAAATTTTCTGTCCTATTGGGTGCGACTCGTAAATTAGCAACAGTCATAGTACGAACACTAGATTGCTCTTGCCAAGCTGTAATTGGCGCACCTCTTAAGATACCAGCAAGAGCAACAGAAAGGATAAACCCGCCAGTGGCGGCAGCAATTAACGTTAGATTATCTTTCATACAAATCTCTGTATTGTTTATTTGTCATTTGTCCTTTGTCCTTTGTCCTTTGTCCTTTGTCTAAAATTAATGACCATTGTACAGACGCGATTAATCGCGTCTCTACTGACCAATGACTAATGACCAATGACCAATGACCAATGACCAATGACTATTGTCGGATTCTATTTTCTCTCCGTAATCGAGGATTGACAAATTCATTTAACCCTTCACCAAGTAGTGATAACCCTACCACCATGAATGTCATCGTTAAACCAGGAAAAAGTGTAGTCCACCAAATACCAGTAGGTAGAGCTTCTAGGGCTTGTTTTAAATCGTGTCCCCATTCTGCCACTTCTTCGGGAAGTCCTAACCCCAAAAAGCCCAAACCGCCCAACACCAAAATCGCATCAGCGGCGTTGAGCGTGAATAGGACGGGTACGCTTTGAATGACGTTGAAAAACAAATAACGAGAAAGCACAACCCAAGTGGAAGCGCCCATTGCTTGAGCAGCTTCGATGAACACTTCGGTTTTCACGCTAACGGTGTGGTTACGAACAACGCGGTAATATTGGGGGATGTAAGCAATGCTAATAGCGATCGCTGCATTCAATATCCCACGACCCACCACAAAGGCCAGTGTCACAGACAGCAGTAGTCCCGGTAAGGTGTAGATGCTATCCATAATAAATAGCAGCACTTTATCCAATTTACCGCCGAGATAACCACTCAGCATCCCCAAAGGCACACCGATAATCATACTCAGTGCCGTTGCCAAAATTACCACCTGCAAAGCAGCTTGAGCGCCGAACAATGTCCGGGAGAATACATCATAACCCAGGCGACTAGTACCAAACCAATGTTTAGCTGAGGGTGGCTCGTGAATTGGATTAGAGAGAAAATCTTTGGGGTTTTGCAGCCATCCCCAAGCTTGCAATACAGGAGCGAAAAATGCTAGGAAGATGAAAAATAGGGTGATGGCTAACCCGATGAGCATGAGTTTTTGCGAAAGATTGAGACTTTTGCCAAACTGTAAAAATGTTGGTAGTCGCCGTTTTGTAATGGCCATAAAGCGATCGCCTGGAGCAAAGCTTGATACGCTGACCATTTTACATATTTAGATAGGGGATTGCGTAAACATCTTTAAATAAAAGTCCGACTACTTCACGTGGATACAGATATAGACTGAGTTAGAGGTGAAATTATGCCTGATTTTTGCCAGTGCTTTTAACTACGATTCAGAGTCCTACAATATTCGCGATAATCTTTATCAACGAATCAGTCCTCTTGATGATGCAGCCTTTAATTTTTTTGACACACTTTCAGTATTTTAACTGTGGTCTTGGCTGTTAATACTTAATTAATATGTAGCACAATATTTTTTATTATCTTAGTCATTGTGAAACCTCTTCTACAGACTTACTTAGAACAAGAAATCTGGATACTAGTGAGAGATAAGTGGTATTTCGCCACAATTATCGGAGTTTGGGATGATTTATTGTCCTTTAAACATAGAACTTACAACAAAGATACAGAGGAGGATACTTTCTGGGAAATGGTTGTGAAAATCAGTGAAGTAATTGCTATTGATAAAGTTAGGTCTATTATTAGTAGAAAACCAGAGATGCTTATTTCACGCCTCCTAGAAACCGATCAAAGTACAAGCGATCCTCATCAAGATAATTAATATTAATTAGCTCAATTTAGAAGATAGACTCATTCTTTGCACCTGTATCAAGATGCAAAAAATGAGCAGTAAAGTTGTCGGCTATGATGCAATACAGTTCAGAATGAGCAACAAAACCCTGATGTAGAGACGCGATTTATCGCGTCTTAAAATACCAATTATCTACACCAATAACTTATAATCCAAACGTATTGGGCTATGGCAGGTGTTGGATATTGGGAACTGTCCAATACCTACTATCTCAAAGATTACTTTCAATCAACTGGCGATATTCGCTCTTTTGCTTCACGCCTTTGACTTCCTTCACCAGTTCCTTATTTTTGAACAATTGAACCGTTGGCGTTCCTGTCACACCAGCATTTTCAGCAATATCTCGGTCTTTGTCGATGTCAATTTCCACAAAGTGAATCTTGCTATCAAATTCATCCACCACTTTATTTAAAATTGGCTTCAGGGTATGACAAGGGCCACAACCAGGAGAAACGTATTTAACCAGGAGTAAGCGATCGCTTTCATGGAACAATTTCCGTAAAGCATAACCTCCCTGATGGCGCGTCCCATCCAAATTAAATCCAGCTTCTTCCTCAGCTTCAGTTTTTTTGGCTGGCTGATGTTCTAATTCATTATCTGCTGTTTCTGGTTGTTGATGGAATTCTTGAATCAAGCCACTAGATGACAACCAACGTTCTGCCAACATTGCCGCCATACAGCCAGTACCCGCAGCCGTGATTGCTTGCCGAAACTCATGGTCTTGTACGTCGCCAGCAGCAAAAACGCCTTCTACACTGGTTTCTACAGAACCAGGCTTAGTGACAACGTAACCTATCTCATCCAGTTCTAATTGTCCTTTAAATAGAGAGGTATTGGGACTGTGACCAACGGCGTAAAATAAACCCTTAGCGTGCAGTTGGCTCTCTTCACCAGTTTTAGTATTGCGGACTTTCACCCCTTCCATGTGACCGTTACCGAAGATATCTACGGCTTCTGTGTTCCAATGCACTTGGATTTTCGGGTTGTTCAAAACGCGGTCTTGCATAGCTTTAGAAGCCCGCATTTTATCGGTGCGTACCAACATATTTACCTTAGAACCGTATTTAGTGAGGTAAATTGACTCTTCTGCCGCCGAGTCACCAGCACCAATCACAGCCAATTCTGCGCCGTGGAAAATTGGTGTTGCACCATCGCAAATTGCACAAGCGGAAATACCCCGACTCCAAAATTCGTGTTCGTTGGGTAAACCCAAACGCTTTGCTGTTGCACCCGTAGCAATGACGATACTGTTGGTTTTAATTTCCCTTTCTTGCGATCGCACTGTAAATGGACGCTGACTCAAGTCAACTGAGATAACATCTTCAGTATATAGTTCAGCCCCCCACCGCTCCGCTTGCGCCTTCATTTGATCCATCAGTTCCGGCCCGGTAATTCCTTTAGGAAATCCAGGAAAATTTTCAACTTCCGTCGTTGTCATTAGTTGCCCACCAGGTAAACCCCCAGCTTGGAAACCCTCAAATACAACGGGTTTCAAGTTAGCGCGTCCAGCATAGATGGCGGCTGTGTACCCTGCTGGGCCAGAACCGATAATTACCAAGTTTTCTACAGTTGTGTTAGTCATGAAAATATACGAACTCATAACGACTACGCTTAATATAGCATAATAAACTGTGATTGGCTACGTCAGATGGGAAGCGATCGCAAGTTAGAAAAATCGGGAATACAGAGACAGCGCTTATATGTTGCCGCTTGATGTGCGAGGAGTATTTATGATAGCTATAAGAGTATTTGCTGTCGTGTTATGTCTTTTACTATTACAGACTTAGAGCAGCTACAAACCGAGCATCCAGAATGGCAGATGGAGCTGGTAGAGGGGAAAATCATAGTTATGGGGCCATCAGATTACGAGTCAGAGGAAATTGGCGCTCGTCTAATTACCTTTTTGAATAACTGGGTAATGTCGCGCAAGCTAGGACGTATAACTGGTTCTAGCGCAGGATTTATTCTACCGAATATAGAAGAGGACGACTCGGAAAAAAGAAACTTGCGTGCCCCTGATGTGTCTTTTGTTAAAGCTGAACGATTGAAGAAGACCAAGCGCGATTTTGTAGAGTTGGTTCCAGACTTGATGGTTGAGATTAAATCTAAAAGTGACAGAATCAAACCACTTGAAGAGAAGATTCAGCTATTCTTGCAACTTGGGTCTACAGTCGGTATATTGATTGACCCTGACAAATTGACAGTAACGGTTTATCGAATAAATCAAGATCCAGTGGTGATGCACAATGGCGACATCCTCACACTACCAGACTTGCTGCCAGGTTGGGAACTGGCAATATCAGAACTGTGGCCACCTGAGTTTGAATAAGATACTCTCACAATCGAAGTTGAGAATCTCACCCTTGGTCAACAGCAGAGATTTAGTGATGTTTGTGTCATTTCGGATGCAAGGATTCTGGATCGTGTAATTGTATCTCCTCAAACTTTTTTTCTGGAGGTGATAGGAAAGCGATCGCAGCTGGGTAAGTTACATCTAGAACACCCAAGCACTTCCTACTCCAGGAAAACACTTATGAAAACCGAATTAAAAGCTAAGTTTCTCCAACACATCCTCAACAAAAAGAATGAAAATGAGGGTTTTACACTTATTGAATTACTAGTAGTAATTATCATCATCGGTATTTTGTCTGCGATCGCTCTACCTTCTTTCTTGAACCAAGCTAACAAAGCCAAGCAGTCAGAAGCTAAAACTTATACAGGTTCGATGAACCGTGCCCAGCAAGCTTTTTACTTAGAACAGAACGCATTTGCAGCTCAAGCTGACTTTGGTAAGTTAGGTCTTGGTGTGGCAACACAAACCACAAATTACATATACAAAATTGATGGTGGTGGTGCTAGTGCCAGTATTGTAACTAACCAAGCAAAAACAGTAATTGATAATGCACCTCTCAAAAGTTATGTTGGTGGTGTGGGTATAGCAACACAAGCTGCTACAAGTGAAGCTACTACCATAGCTATTTTATGTGAAGCAAATCAGGCAAGAGTTAACACTGGTGCAGATGTAGCAGCAGCTACATATACTGCAAACGGACCTAGTTGCCCCGCCAACTTTACCTCTTTGAAATAAGTAGAAACATGATTTACTACGTAAGAATATAGTTCGGTTAAGCCACTTCATCGCAAAACTAATTCTTTATGTAGTTTGCATTTAACTAAATTATGTATTTTTTAAAGTGGGTAGATTTTTCTATCCACTTTATTTCCATAATGTGAGTCATTCACAATATATTACCCATACACTTTTCCCCAACAATCACAATGATTACTAATACATATAATTGGCAAAATCAGGCTGAAGAATACTTCATTCAAGAAAACTATCTGGAATCGTCAAAATTATATGAGCAAGCAATTGCTATAGAACCAAATGCTGTTTCATATTATTGGCATTTAGGATTGATATTATTATTACAAGGTCAAGAGGCAGAAGCTCAAATGACTTGGATGCTGCCAATGACAGAGGCAGACGAAAAGCATTTAGAAATTTGGACAATTGAACTGTTTGAATTTTTGCAAATAGAAGCAGAAAGGCGCGAAAATCTAAGGCAATACTCCATAGCCTGGTTAATTCGTCAGCATATGCGGGAAATTAATCCTAGTGATATCAATAATTTACTCCAGATTTTATTGCTTTCTCTCAAACTCGAAAAATTGGAAGAAATTGATGATTTGCGTGAGTGGGGATTAATTAAATTTTTAAATGAAAAGCAAAGTGCAAATGTCAATACCGAACTATTAACACAAGTTTTACAAGAAGTTTTAAGTACTATTCCTTTACATCCAATAAATTTAGATTTAGCAGAAGCTTGTTTACCTTACTTTTCTGATATTTATCAATGCTTCGATATACTGCTTACGGCTGCTCTGCAAATTGGTCATACTTTACTACAGCCTGTACTAGCATCATCTCTTCTGGAATTGCATTTACGATTGGAGCCAGAAAATGTAGAAATTTTGCGGCATTTAGCGATTTTTTATCAAGATGCTCGTAATTATTCCCAGGGTATAGAGACAGCTAAGTTGTGTTATTCCTTATCAGAAGGCTTGGCTGATAAAATTTTTGCACTCCATTTGCTGTTAAGAGGTCTAATGTCAGCAGGGGGATATTGGCAAGAAATATGTACAACTTGTCAAGAGTTAGAAACTGTATATAAAAAGTTTATCCAAGCCAAACCAATTGCTTTAGAAGAAGCAAGAATATTACGGTTGCTTACACCATCTTTTGCGATACCTCACATTAAAGATACTCCTGCTGAATTCCGAGCTATTCATAATAAAGTAGCTGAAATTTTTAATCACGCTCTTCAAGCTATTGCTAAATCAAAAGAAAAAAACTACGATCGCCAAATTATTAATCATTCCTCTTTAACTACTAATTCAAAAAAATTAAAAATTGGTTATATATCTTACGCTTTAAGAAATCATTCTGTTGGTTGGCTAGCTCGCTGGCTATTTCAGCATCATAATCGAGATAAATTTGACATTCATACTTATTTTGTTAACTATAAATTAGTAAATGACTATCTCCAGGACTGGTATTTAGGTCAGGCAGGAAAAGCACGTCAATTAGGTATGAATGGTCTAGAAATTGCTGACCAGATATATCAAGATGAAATTGATATTTTAATTGACCTTGATAGCATCACTCTAGATATTACTAGTGAAGTGATGGCACTCAAGCCAGCCCCCATTCAAGTTACTTGGCTGGGGTGGGATGCATCAGGCATACCTGCAATTGATTACTTTATTGCAGATCCTTATGTACTGCCAGATGATGCACAAGATTACTATACAGAAAAAATCTGGCGATTACCTCAAACTTACATCGCAGTAGATGGTTTTGAAGTTGGTGTACCAACTCTCCGCCGCGATGACTTGGATATTCCTATGGATGCCGTTGTATATCTCAGCGCCCAAAGAGGATATAAACGCCATCCAGAAACGACAAAGTGGCAAATGCAAATTATTAAACAAGTACCTAACAGCTACTTTTTGATTAAGGGACTTGCTGAACAGGAAACAATTAAACGCTTCTTTTACCAAATTGCCGAAGAAGAAGGTGTAGATTGTTCTCGGTTACGATTTTTACCACAAGTTCATTCAGAGTCAGTTCATCGTGCTAATTTAGGCATTGCTGATATTGTATTAGATACATTTCCCTACAACGGAGCGACAACAACCTTAGAAACATTGTGGATGGGTATTCCTTTAGTGACAAGAGTTGGCGAACAATTTGCAGCGCGTAACAGCTACACCATGATGGTGAATGCGGGTATCACAGAAGGTATTGCCTGGACAGATGAAGAGTATATAGAATGGGGTGTGCGCTTGGGGAAGGATGAGGCTTTACGTCAGCAAGTCGCTTTGAAGCTGAAAGCATCTCGGCAAACAGCCCCGTTGTGGAATGGTAAGCAGTTTACCCGTGAAATGGAGAAAGCTTACGAACAAATGTGGCAGAACTATAGCGGTTCTCAATCGCATGGAATACAGACCTAACCCCCACCCCCTTCCCTACAAGGGAAGGGGAGTAAAATTCAAATGCCTCTCTCCTTGTAAAAGAGAGGTTAGAGTGTATTGCATCCAAATGAAAAGCGATATATGATTTACCACTACACAAGCAAAGTCCACCTCCGTGGACTGTAAGGTTTTTAACCCGCGTAGGCGAATTTTGCCCTATAGCGAGATCACAGTTTCAGCAGATTGGCCCGACGTATGATGAGGGCGAAGATGCAAAGTGATTTCCGTATCGAGTCGCTTGAGGAAAATGAGGAGTTTGCCTTCACTGAACCGTTGAAACTCTCCTTTCATCAAATGAGATACTTCTGGTTGGGGAATGCCAAGAAGTTCGCTAATTTCGCGCTGTTTCAAATTGCGTTGAGAGAGGAGGCGAAGTACTTCAATCCCTATCTTGCCCCGCGTAAAAAGTTCTGAAGCATTCGACAAACCGAGGTCAGCAAATACGTTGCCACTGCTTTCTTCAAAAACGGGTTCCTGTGTCATTATTGTTTTTCCCTTGGCATTGCATCCTTATAACGTTGTTTAATAATCAGTAAAGTGCTTGCTACAAACTTAAGCTATCTACATCGCAGGATGGAAGAGTTTCTGCTTTGGCTTGTGCGATCGCCTGGTGATTATCTGTTGCTAAAGTAATTCGAGTATGAATTCTAAGCAAAAGAGTTTTCCATTGTGTATCACTCATCTTACTAAGCAGAGAAATTTCTGGCCCTTCAGTTATATCTACATCATCTTCCATGAGTAAATTCATGGTCAAAGACGATAAAAGCATATCGGCTTCTTCTTCAGAAATATTTTGAGTATCTATGAGAAGAGTTATGTGGCTTTTATCTGGGTGAGTGGTGAGAGTAGAAATGACACTTGCTAAATCTTGATATAGTAAATCTTCTGGCTGTAACCAGTCTGGGAAAATAATTAGATTAATATCTCCTAAGCGGAAATTTTGACTCAGAGTATCTGCAAGATATTTACTAAATAGTTCTTGAAAGAGGCTGCCTATTTTAGCTGAGTAAGCGCGGCTATCTAGAAAACTAGGATTAGCTTGCATTTTTTCCTTGATCTGGGCGCTCTTTTGTTGGCAAAACTCAGGGTTATTGCCGAGTGCAACTGCTAACTGTATATAAGACTCTTCACTATCTGCGACTAAATCAGGTATATTTAATGCTTGCACCATTGCAGCCCCCATTGCAGAGCGAAAACTAGTTCCCCGTCTAGCAATTACTGGTAAATTAACCTGTAGTGGTTCTATCAAAGAAGTTGTTCCAGAAAATGGAAAAGAATCTAGATAAATATCCGCAATTTTAAAGTATTCTTTAACTTCTTGTCGATTTGGCACTGGCTGAGGATCTAAAACTATTAATTGTTCTGCTGGTATTCCATGCTTTGAAAATACTTTAATTAACTGATTTACAAAGGCTTTTTTAGGATAATTGTTTGACCAATTCGGGCCAAATGGCAGAAGCACTAAAACAGAGTTAGAAACTCCAGAAATTATTTTTGCCCAAGTATTAATTAGTTCCGGGATAATTTTAAAGAAGTTAGCACCAGAGATAAAAATAACTGTTTCTTCGGATATACCTAAACTTTCTCGATCGACTTTGACAGTTATATTTTCTTCTTCATTACCATAACTAAAGCAATGAGCAGACCCTTCAAGTTTCACTAACTTTTCTTTATATTGCTGTTCTGCCGTTGGTGATGGATCGGTTAGCGTACCAGAAATGTAATAATCTATATGCCGTATTCCTGTTGTTACCACAGATCCGCCACTTGTGATTTGTATTCTGGCTAACCGATGCATTGATAAGAAGCAGATTTGATTGGTTACTGCCGTCACATTGGTAGCAATAAATAATATATCGAGATCATCAGCACGAATAATATTTACCTGTTCTTCTAAATTTTGTGGTAGTAGTTTAAAAGAGTTGGCACAGCTTTGGCAATATTGCTCTAGTTGATGACCACTTTGATTAAGAGAGTACAAAATTACTTCAAAATCTCTACTGATATATTCATAAACAGGTAGGTAAGCAAATGTTTCAGAACCAGGTAGAAAATGTGCAGCCAGGACACCCAAACGAATTTTTTTTCTGGTTATAGGTCTATCAGCAAAATCGTAATCTACCTCATAACCCTTCATTGTTAGTAAATATTCTATAATTTCTGCACGTTTAACATAGATATCTTTAAGATTCTGCTCATTAAAATATAGTGGAATAAAATTATAAATAGACACAAAAATACTAATTATTTTATCCCACAATTGAGAATCATAATTTTGTAATATTGATGTGTGTAAATAATTAATCCATCCTTGCATAAAGTAATAGTAATTATCTGCTTCACCCGGCTTTTGAAAGTGAACTGGGGAAGAAAATAGGAATTGTAAATAATCCTGAACTAACCAACGGGGTATGTGAGAGAGGTCGCACTGTAATGTTAACTGGTCAGCACGGCAATACAGCATAGCTGCTAGTAAACTCTGAATTGCTTTTGGCCGATCAAAACCTTGAGATATACTTGTAACGATATCATTAACAAAAATCTGCTCTTCATTAGCCAAATTTTCATATTTGATGCTATTATTAACTAACATGTTATGTGTTTTACCTAGCAAACCCACATACATATCTGTTATCTGATCGTCTGAAGCATTTAGACATTCTTCTGCTATTTGTTTTCGCAACTGATGCAATTCTTCATTTTGTTCACTTAAAGCTGCGTATCTATAAAGTGCTTGTTGTCTCGTTGCTTGAGGATATCGTTGATCGCTGTAAATCGTCTGAAACAATTTTTGATAATCTAATAAAATAGCATCCTTTAAAGCCGTATTGCGACGAGTTTGTTGTTGTGGGTGTATCCTAAAGTGAGATAAAACTTGATCGACAAAACCAACTTTGTATTGGCTCATAATTCTGAGCCACATTTCCAAATCTACAAGTTGACAAAACTCAGAGTTAAATAATCCTACTTTATCAAAAACATCTTTTCTAATTAGTACTGTGCTTGGCTCTCCAATTTTATTAATTGGATTGTCAAGTATATTTTGATCTAGCAAAAGTTGCTGTCCTGATTGAATTGTTTTTAATGTTGACCAAGCTTTATGTACATCTTTAGCTTCGTGATGCATTAAAAAGTTTGAATCATAGACGGTGGTGCCAGTATTAGTGAAGAGTGTTCGCGGTGAGAAAACCAAACCTATCTCTTCATCTTGTTCAGCCAAATTAACCATTTCTTCAATAGCAGTTGACTCTAATAAATCATCTTGAAATAAAAACTTTATATATTTACCTTTAGCTTGAGAAATACAAAAGTTCCAATTTTGAGCTAGTCCAAATTGGTTATGTTCAAGAATTGAGAAATCGAAGGATGATTTTTGGTTAAATGATTTAGCAATCTCAACTGTTCTATCAGCAGAATTATCATCAGATAAAATAATTTCTATATTTGGGTAGGTTTGGCATATAACACTATTAATAGCTTCTGCAACAAAATTTTCACCATTAAAAGTAGGAATACAAATACTAACTAACGGTTGGCTTTGTAAGAAATTAGTTTTCTTGTAAGCAGTTTGTTGCTGTGATTTATTTAATTGATTTTTATCTAGTAATTGAGCTTCACATATAAGCAATGAATCTGCTCTAGTTTCACGATTCCTTAGCTCAGGTATATCACTCAATCCCCATGCAACATCCTTGATATTGGTATAACCTGTTTCAAAAAGTCTACGATTTAACTCTTCTCTATCGTAAAGCCACTGATGACCCCACCAACGAAAAGAAATATTTAGCATTTCGGCACGAGTTTTAATAAACTTGAATTCTGGCCAATTCAACCATTCTTGATTTTGCCACTCTTCAGAATTGTATTTCTGTACAACATACTCTAAAGAAGGCATAGCTATACGTAATATTCCCCCTGGCTGTAAAACACGGTAACACTCGCGGAGAAAAAATCTAGCTTCTTCAACTGTCAAATGCTCTAAAAAATGCTCATTATATATCAATGCACAGGAATCATCATCAAAAGGAAGTTTTTGTGCAGCATTACAAACTAAATCAACAGCTTTTTTATTTTTATCTATATCTATATTTATCCAATTATCAAATTTAATATGTCCGCACCCAATATTCAATTTATAAGGTTTGTCAAAAGTAGATAAAATTAAACTTTTAGCACTAAAATCTTCCCAAGTAAGAGCCGGAATTGTTTCTAATCCAGATGAATAAATTACTTGTTCGTCTTCTTCAGTGAAAACTATTTTTCCTGTAATAAGAGGTATGAGATTCCGCCATTTAATTTGACTTAGATTCCCGGTAAAAGAAATTTGTACTTCCTCACTTACTTCTATTTCTTCCTCCATATAAAGATTCATAACTATAGTAGATATATACAAGCTGGCATTTTCTTCACTGATATTATTAGTACATATTAGTAAAGTTATTTCATGCTTATTAATATGACTGTTTAATCCTTTAATAAGATTTGCTAAATTTTCACATAATAATTCATCCGATTTATTCCAATCTGGAAAAATAATTAAATTGGTATTTCTTAACTGTAAATATTCTTTCAAATCAACAGATGAAGAATCAATTGATTCTTTATCCTTTAAGACACTGGCTAGTTGTTGAGAATAAAATTTTATTGATGTATTTATAATTGCTTGATGTTGAGAATTAAAATCATATTTTATAGTCTCAAGCATTCTAATAGTTTCTTTTATTTGGTATTCTCGGCTTTTACCAGACCATACTCCTTTTGCATGAATCCTATATGCTGACATAACTTCATCAATATATCCTATTTTTCCATGCTGTGCATTTAAAATATGGAAAGTCCAATCTCCCATACTTTGTTCATAAAACCAATCAGGAAATTTTTGTACTAAACCAGCACGATACATTACTGAAGGAGTGGAAATAAAATTGTTTATTAACAAATTTTCTATAGTAGACGTTTTTGGCTGATTGTGTAGAAAAATTGCAGGTGAGTAACTATTATCTTGCCAAAATACTAATACATTGTGAAAACATATAGCAAAGTCTAGGTTTTTATCTAAAAAATCTACTTGTTTTTGTAATTTTTCGCTAGAAGTCCAGTAATCATCACCTTCTAAAATTGCAATATACTGACCTTGGCAAGCTTGCAACGTTTGGATAAAGTTTTTGTGCATACCAAGATTTTTATCAGGCAATAACAACCGAATTATTTCTGGATACTTATTTTGGTAATCAATAATAATTTGGCGTGTATTATCTGTAGAACAATCTTCCCCTATAACAACTTCATATTCAAAATTAGTTTGCTGCATTAAAATACTTTCGATTGCCTGGGCAATATAATTTTCATGATTATAGGTAATCATTAAAATACTTACTTTCATTTTTTTACCTCTAATATATAAATTTTAGATATGTGAATAAAATTGGACTTTGGAAAGTTCGCAACTATTTGCAACGACTAACTTGATAATTTGACAAATTTTGCTAATATCTTCTGGTTTTAATGCCGTGCCTGTTGGTAGGCAGAGTACTCGTTTGGTAAGTTTTTCAGTTTCAGGTAGCAATAGCCTATTATGAGGAAAATAAGAACGATAAGGTTCCATATTATGGCAACCTGGATAGAAGTACCTTCGAGCAATAACATTTTCAGCCTGTAATATTTCAACTAAATAATCTCGGCTTATACCAAAATCATTTTCATCAATTTCTAAAATAATATACTGATAATTACATTTTTGTGTTTCGTCATAAGTAATAACTTTTAGTCCAGGAATACTCTGCAATTCTTGTTCATATTGTTGGTAATTACGATAATTGATAGCAACAAAATCTTCTAAACTTTCAAGCCCTGTCAAGCCCATTGCTGCTGATGTTTCATGCATTTTTCCGTTTGTGCCAATATAGATAACATTATCGAGTCCGGCAAAACCAAAGTTAGTCATCAGACGAATTTTTGTGGCTAATTCATCATTATTAGTCACAATTGCTCCACCTTCAAATGTGTTCAAAAATTTAGTAGCATGGAAGCTAAAAACTTCTGCATCCCCAAAACTACCAATCATACGTCCTTCATGTGAACAGCCAAAAGCATGAGCCGCATCAAACATTAATTTTAAGTTGTGGGTACGGGCAATTTTACTTAAAACCTCCACGTTACAAGGACGACCCCACAAATGAACGCCAATTATACCTGTAGTACGTGGAGTTATTAATTGCTCTATTTGCTTTGGATCAATGTTGTGTGTTTTAGGATGAATATCACAAAATACAGGGGTAATTTCTTGCCATTGTAGAGCGTGTGCAGTTGCAATAAAGGTAAAAGAAGGCACAATAACTTCACCTTTTAAACCCGCAGCGCGGATGGCTATTTCTAGTGCTACTGTAGCGTTACAGCTAGCAATGCAATGCTTGACTCCGACAAATTCAGCAATGCGTTGCTCAAATTCTTGTACATAAGGCCCATTGTTCGTTAGCCATCTTTTATCTAAGATGTCATTGATGCGATTAAGTAGGTGTTCGCGGTTTCCAATATTAGGACGACCAACGTGTAATTTGTCAGTGAATGCGGGTGTCCCACTAAAAATAGCTAAATATTTTAAATTTTGTTTCAAATCGTTCATAATTTATGATTTTATTTAATTAATTTTTCTGCTACTACTGTGTAATGTACTGGCATTAATTGCCGCTCTAATGTTTCAATATTCTTCAACTCTAATATAGAAAAATCTTTTAATAGAACCCGTAATCCGTGTTCTGTAAAACGCCAACAATCTGGTAGTGGGCCATGTATCCTTAAGTTAAAGGGAACGCTCAAAAATATTATTCCTCCTGGCTTAAGAATTCGCCAAATTTCTGCTACTGCATTAAAAGGCTGGAGAGTATGTTCTAAGACTTCAGTACAAACTATATAATCAAAACTGTCATTTTTTAAACAATTATTGTATGTACATATATCACCAATATATGTACAACCAGAAGCAGGATTTATATCAAATGTTTCAACCTTTATTGATTGTAAAAAAAAAGGTTTAGCTCCTTCGTAAATTTGAGGAGCAATATCTAATAAAATGCCTGGTTTCTTAGCATAATCCTTTGCGACATATATCATAAAATCAATTATGCTTTGACGGATAATTTTCAGATGTTCGATATCCATTTGACTAACTATAATATCTGACATTATTGGCTAACCTTTGTAATCTAAAAGCATTTCAATCATACTAGAATCAAAAGTAGGAATACTTAGCTTAGTATTAACAGATTTACGCTCAGTGAAGCTATCGTCAATAAAAATGGCATTTTTTTCAAGAATATAATTTGCTTTATATGCTGATTTATCAATTTGAATAATGCTATCAAAAATGTATTTAATCCGATATTTTTCTAGGAAATTATTAATATTACCTGTATGTTTTGTTAATAAAATAATTTTTTTGTTATTATTAACACATTGATATAAAAATTGTATAAGACTTAGATTAAGCTTTCCATTTATAACTAAAGTGTCATCTAAATCAACATATACTGTTTTATATTCTATATTGTGTTTATATCGATTTATTAATGCTCTATCTAGCTCTAGATCCAATTTATTAGTGATAATTTCGATGGGAATATTTTCCTGTTCATATATGCTAAGTAACGAAAAATTTATTCCCTGTACTCTATGAAAAGCCATAGCTCCTGCTATTCGAGGAGCAATTTCTAAAAGTTTATAATTTCCATCTTTATCTTTCTTCAATTGAAAAAACCAAGCTCCATAAAAAGTTAGTTTTTCTGAAATTAACTTAGCATAATTTAAAAAAAATTCGTTGCTACTATTATTAGTAGAGCGACTATTCATAGAAATTCCGCTTTTTGTTCTAACTCTTTGTCTACCTCTACAAAATATTAATCCTGTATGACGATGAGAGAAACAATCAATTGTATACTCATCACCAGGAAGGTATTCAGTAATAATATATTCTTGACTTTTAGACAAAACTAGAGAAAGATGTTGTTTGTTGTAAACAATATGTGTATCTTGAGAACCTTGACCTTTATCAGGTTTAATAAATACAGGAAAATAGTCTATTTCGTCTAGACTCCGATATATCTTTGGAATCGGAAGATTTGTAGAAAACATCGCATATGTTTTAGATTTGTATCTAGTAATTAAACAAGTTTCTAAAGGAGAGCTAATAATTTTAGCTTTAATGTTTTCTGCATTTATAGCTAAAGAAATTACTATATCATCGTAAGCTGGAAAAATATAATCTATATTATTTTCGATGATTATTTTATTTAAACTGTCTATCCATGCAGGATCATGAATACTTGGAATACTGAAGTGATTCTTAAATACGTATGGTGCATGATTTGACATATCAAGACCCACAGAATATAGTTGAATATCTTTGCAACTACATAAGGCATTGTAAATCTCTAAACCTATTTCTGTTCCTCCTGGAAATACTAAAACTTTATATAATTTCATTAGTTTTCAATAAATCAGTAGTCAGTAATTTGAAAATATTTTGAATTAGCGATCGCTATTTCCCTGTTGCTTTTTAATCTTTTCTAATACAACTTTGTAATCTTGCCGCTCAGGGTGTAACTTCACCAACTTCTCCAAAGGTTCCATCGCACCTTTCGTATCCTTTAATTGCAACCGCAGCAAAGACAATTTCTCTAAAGCAAGTTGGTTTTCTGGTTCCCGTTGTAAAACCAACTCGTAGCCCTGCGCCTGTTGCTGTAATCCTGACTCAGGAGAAGCAGACGCAGTTGCTGGCTTAGGTTGGGTAGCCTGTTGGATTGCTGGAACGACTGCAAATAACGTAGAACCAAAAAACGAGAACATCGACACTATCGTGAGAATCTTTTGTCGCCGCTGAATCTGCTTTTTGCGGTTAATTAGGTATTCTTCGTCTGAACCAGCCATGTCTCACATACTTGCTGCGGTAAACACTTAAGTATCAGCAAGCCTCCGTTCTGAGGATACCCATCTGCTCAACAGAAAATAACATCCGCGCTAAAAATTTTTTACACAAACTTCAAATGCTGACTCTGAAGACGAGAGAACCTTATGGTAAGCCTATGCTGTAGCAACAATTTTGCCGTGCGTAGTTTACCGCGTAGGCATCGCTCCTATACCTCAAAGCAAAACCCTACCCTGTGCCCTAACAGGTCTTATTCTCTGATCAAAACATAAAAATTATATAAAGATTTGCAATTATTTCGCCTAAAGCCAGATGTTTGCGATAATCTCAATAACATTTAAATCAACAGAAAGAGTAGATCATTTCTACTCAATTGCAAATTTCCCAGTCGGTCAAAAACCTTCAAAGTAGCTTGTATCCTATAGCTACTGCAACAAGCAAGCATATTTTTCTTAATTTAAACAAACAGAATTTTCCTAGTACTCCTCAGTCACACTACTTAGTGGAACTTCCCTGAGGACTAATTATTCTGCTCGGCGTCCACAATAGATATCTTACGAAAGGTAGTGTTGCACTGTTGCGGAAAAAAGGTAAACGTAAAGAGGAAAAACAAAAGGGGCAAAAGTTAAAGGAAAAAGGGTAAACATAAGCATCCCTTACTCCTTCTCCCAAAACTTTTGTCTGACTTCTGCAAAAAGTTTAAGGACTGCTTGGTAAAATTGGGATTTTCTGGTGGTAATTACCGTACAAAACCGAATTTATCAGTAACTTAGTAGAGTTTGTTATGGTATAGTTAAAAAGTTAAGACTAGCTTTACCAAATTAAACCACTCTACGGGCCGGCAACAATTGCAGAATGGGAAGCAGTTTTAATTAAGCATTTACCCACAAAATTCAGAATTCAATCGAGGTTATGACTCAGCAAGTGATTCACCCAATGGTGAAATTGCAGCGCAACGTGCAATCACTCATAGAATCGAATATTATCAAGCCAAGCGATAGCATCTGGAAAATCGCTCTGCTCTATGGTAATGAATGGCAGCACTGGAAACAAGAACTGCTTGACTTTGGCTTTAGTATGCAAGACCCAGTTAGTGAATTGCTAGCTGTAGAAACTTGGGATGAAGAGTAGGGAATAGGGAATAGGGCATAGGGAATAGAAATTTTTAATATTCACCACTCCCTAGACGCGATTAATCGCGTCTCTACATACTCCCGATTCTCTAAACTTTGCAGGAAGCTAAAGCCGCAGCCAATTCTTTTGCATTTTGATAGCGATCGCGTGGCAATGGTTCTGTAACCCGATCGATAACATCTCTTAATTGGGAACTAATGGTGGGAACTTTTGCCACATCAAACCTGAAGTTTCGCCCTCGTTGGCGGTAATACTTGAACGGGTTTTCGCCTGTGAGCAGAAAAATCAGCGTTGGGCCAATTGCGTACAAATCAGATTGAGTTAAAGGTTGTCCTCGTTCTTGTTCGGGAGCGCAGTAACCTTCTGCGCCAATTCGAGTACCGGGCGCTGTGCCAATTTCTTTAACTGCGCCAAAATCTAGCACCACTATACGATTTCCTGAACTTCGTACCATTAAATTGGCGGGTTTGATATCGCGGTGAATCAGTGGAGGCTCTTGGCTATGAAGATAGTCCAAAATATCACAGGTTTGGATCATCCAAGCGATCGCTTGGTTTGGTGTCACTGGGCCAGTGGTATAGACACGTTTCTCCAAATCTTGTCCGTGGATTAGTTCCATTGCCAAGTATTTTTTTCCACCTTCTACAAAGAAGTCATAATACTTGGGAATTCCAGGATGGTTAAGGGATTTGAGAGTGTGCGCCTCTCGCTCAAATAACTCTTGAGCTTTGACAATTTTTAGCATATCAGCATTCATTTGCTTCAACACCAGCAGTTGTGGCACACCCGCAATCAGACCAGCCTCATCCCAAGCCAGATAGGTAGTACCCATACCTCCTTGTCCGAGAGTTCGCAACACCTGATAATGGCGAATTCTCTGTTGGACTGAGAGAGGTTGACCGCAGTGGATGCAAAACAGATTGTTTGGCGAGTTGCCTTCGTGCGTGCAAGTAGAAGATAAATTTGCCAGATTTCCTGCTGAGTAAAGTGTCTCGGCGGCGTTTTCTTCTGTACCTTGTATTTGTTGGTGCGATCGCAAACCAGTTTCCAGTACTGTTACCTGCTGAATTTGGAATTGCAATATTGGGCCTCCCTGTGCCAATTGCAAAAGGGAATTATCTGGTAACGGACTCTGAAGTACAAGGATACCGTTGAGAAAAGTCCCATTTGTACCCTGACTAATCAGCTGCCAAGCATCGCCATTGCTAGCATCACCGACTTTTCTCAGTTCTAGATGATGCCGCGAAACTAAACTATCATTTAAAACAACGTGATTATCTGCCGCTCGACCAATCCGAATTATGGAGGAGTTCTCAAAGCTCCACTGCTGGAGGGGCGTTTTCTGTTGCGGTTCTAACAGGGTCAGACTAACCACAATGTAACCTATAAGGTAAGAGGACTGAGTATTGGGGATTGGGGATTGGGGATTGGGGATTGGGTATAAAGAATTTTATCTTAGTCCCTAGTCCCCAGTCCCCCGTCCCCAGTCCCTTCTTTAACTTTCTAGATTTGGGCGTACTTTTGCCCGAATAAGTATACCAGTAATATTGTCGTGACCGTTGTGTTGATTTGCCAAATCAATTAATTCTGTAACGCCCCGTTCTAAGTTAGCACCAGAACTAAGTAAGGGTTCTAAGTGGGTCTGCCAATGAGTTTCTAGTAAATCATTGTCTGATAGACCGTCCGATGCCAACAGCAGAAGAGTGTCTTCGTTAATGTCGAAAAAGCCAACGTCGGGATTAATCGAGTTTTCATCACGAGGCCCCAAGGCTTGGGTAAGTTGGTAAGCATCTGGGCGGGCGTAAGCTATGCTTGCTTCCACTCCTCGATTTATTTCCCGTTGCCCAACTTCGTGATCTACTGTGACTTGTTCTAGCCCCTGCTTGCGCGTCAGGCGATAGAGACGGCTATCTCCCACATGAGCAACTGCTGCTTGAGTATCTTGAATTAAAAGCATTACTAAAGTTGTACCCATACGCCCAACTCCAGAACGGGCATCTTGTTGATTGAGCTTGTAAATCGCCTCATTAGCTAAATACACTGCCTCACGAATGCTATCTTCTGTTGGCAGCTGGTTGGCAATCCAGTGTTCTTGAAAGTATTCCTGTAGGGTGTTGACTGCTAACTCGCTGGCTATCTCGCCGCCAGCATGTCCACCCATACCATCACAAAGAATATACAAACCATGCCCTTCTAAAACTCGACTTTTAGGGAACTCCAGTTTCTGAATTTTGGTTTCGATGCCAAAGCAGTCCTCGTTATGATGACGTTGACGCCCCACATCTGTGCGTCCTGCATCTTCTAAGCTACTTAACTGCATCGCCAGCACCACAGTTGGCATATCATCAGTTTTGCTAATGATATCTTCTAACTCATCTGATTGCGGGGTAGTGGACACAGCAGTATTGTTCTCCTTTATTGGGGGCAAAGTTGGGCTTCCTAATGCTTCCAGTTCAACAGAGATTTCCTCCAAACGCGATCGCAATTGGGCGATCGTCTGAATCTTACCTACCTCTAAATCCCCCAACATTTGGACTACGGAGCCAAATTGAGTCCGTTGCGATTGTCTAAATAGTGCTTGCCAAACCCTTCCCAAAGCTTGGATAGTTAACGGCTCCTCTGGAATGGCAGATGTTTGGCGAGGGACATCTTCTGACGACTCTGTGGCAGGCTGAGAATTCGGTGATTCCACATACAACCTTTGTAGTGCCAACGTTTGGTCTTCATCCAATCGCAAATTCGACAAATCTAAAAGGCTTTGACGACAATTTACTGGTTCCAATACTGCCCAAAGTTGGGTCATTTCATAACACCAGTGTAAAATTTTTAACGAACTGGTTGTTTCTTCTTGCCACAGGTCGAGTAAATACTGCCAATCCGAGCGGTTTTCGATTATTAATACCTGTATATCACCTTGCTGCCATGCGTCGTGAATCGACGGTATCCTCCGCTCACCTTGGGATTGTAAAGCAATATAAAGTTTAGCAAGGCGAGGAATCTCATTCGCTTCCACTGATGGTGTGAGCAAATCTGATTCCTGATTTTCTAGGATTGCCTCAATCGGTGATATTTGATACGGCTGACAGTCTATAACTCTCACACCCACATCAGTAATAATGGCGGTTTCCGTTTGCGTAGGTAGCGCATCTAATAATTGATAGCGTTCTTGGGAGTCTAAATAGGAGCCTAATGTAATTTGAGTAGGAGATACAGGAGATGAGGAGGGTATTGCTTGTTCATCTCCCTCACCTCCCACATCTTTGACATCCCCTTCTCCTCTCAAAGCTTCCCCAGTCGTTTCTTTAGCAATAATTGCCCAAAACACTGTTCCACATTCTGCGTCACAGTTATGACAACGTAATACATTCACAGGTACATCATCGGTACCGCATTCAGGACAAACCTTGTGAGTCAGGGATGTGCCACAGTTTTGACAGAATTTGTTGCTATTGGGGTTTTCAAATTTACACTGAGGGCAAATCAGCATAGTGGAAGTTCCTTTATTCCCATTCGTTCCAAGGTGCTTCTAGCCACTAACATCCAAGGTGCCACAATTGGCTGTCCCTGACTACAGTAGATTGTAGTTGATCAATGAATTTTAGTGGCAGTATTAATTGTGACGCATATTAGATAAATATTTCATATATTGGCAGCTAATTCCTTGGAAATGGGGAATGGGGACTGGGGACTGGGGACTGGAACTGGGGACTGGGAACTGGGGACTGGGGACTGGGGACTGGGGACTAGGAAATAATTTTTCTACTATCCAATCTCCAATGCCCAATCCCCAATGCCCAATCCCCAATCCCCAATGCCCAATCCCCAATGCCCAATGCCCAATTATCAAGAGTCTGGCAATTGTGGAGGTTCAGCGTCAAACCATTTTTGATAAATTTGCTTATAAGTGCCATTGGATAACAAAGTTGCTAAACCTTTGTTAATTGCATCCAAATGCGGTGAATCTTTGGGCGTAGCAATCCCGTAGTATTCTTGGGTAAGCAAATCCGCAACAACTTTGATGCCTTTGAGTTTGCCATTTTTAATCGCATACAAAGTAGCGAAAGCATCGCTAACCACAGCATCAACGTTGCCATTGAGTAAGTCTTGGAAAAATTCTGGCCCAGAATTAAAAGTACTAATTTTGGCGTTGGGGATGGTTTTGGCAAAATCTGCCCCAGTGGAACCAATTTGGACAGCAATTTTTTTACCTTTGAGACTATTGAAGTCTTTAATATTTTGATTGTCTTCGCGGACAGCGATCGCAAGTCCGGCTTTAAAATAAGGTCGTGAAAAAGCAATTGTTTTCAGGCGTTCGGCGGTAATTGTGATTCCACTAATTGCTGCATCAACTCTTTTAGCTTGCAAAGTTGAGATCGTGCCATCAAAGGGCAGACTTTCAAACTGGATCGTAAAATCTGCTACTTTAGCGATGCCTGCGGCGGGCGACGCCAACGCATTCATCAAATCAATATCAAAACCTTCTAATTTACCGTCAGCTGTTTGAAATTCAAAAGGGACAAAGGTGGGGTCTGTGGCGACCTTGAGAATTTTAACATCTGGGTTAGTAGTGGGATATAAACTTTGACAGGCAATAATTAGTAGTAGGCAGCCTAAGCTTAGAATTAGCTGCTGCCACTTGAAGTTAATTAATTTCACCATAGTAATTTTGTTCTAGCAACCAATTTTTACGATACTTGTCAAGATGTTATAAGAAAGAATACATACGTATGACTTTTTGCTAATTGCCTTTGTGTGTGTTCTATATTCTGACTCTCAATTTTTAATCGCTTATGGCTTCTACCACTTCTGCTTACCAAATTGCTGATTTGTTCGCCGAAAGAGCTAGAAATCTGACACCACCAACTTACGGCACTGAGTTAACCAAAATCATCACCGTCAGCTTTGCCTATGGTCTGGCTGACCCAATTCTCTTTCCTCATGCTGATTTGTCTGCTGCAAGTGCTGCTGTACTGGCAGAAGAAGCTCCGCTCGCTCTCAATTACGGGCCACCTTCAGCCCAACTTTATGAACAAATAATCCTCCGCTTGCAGGCTCAAGGAATCCCTGCCGATCGCGATCGCGTGATTATTGGCTACGGTTCAGGTCAGATTTTGGGCTTGCTACCAGATGTGTTTGTCGAACCTGGTGATGTGGTAATTGTGGAAGGGCCAACCTTCTTGGGAGTAGTTAATAGATTTGTCCAGGCTGGCGCCCGCCTGATTACCATTCCTGTAGATGAGATGGGAATGGATGTAGATGCGTTAGAAGAAACTTTAAGCGACTTGAAAAAACAGGGGATTCGACCCAGGTTTATTTACACTATCCCTACTTTTCATAATCCCACAGGCTCTACTATGCCGTTATCTCGTCGCCAAAAACTGGTAGCGTTAGCGGCTGAGTATGGCGTGTTGGTGGTAGAAGACGATGCCTACAGCGATTTGCGCTTCCAAGGTGAAGTTATGCCATCCTTGGCAAGCCTTGACAAGGATGGGTGGGTGTTATACGTGAATACCTTCTCGAAAATCATTGCGCCTGGTATCCGGCTAGGCTGGGCTTGTGGCGATCCAGCAATTATTGAGCGGTTGGCAATGTTCAAAAGTGAAGGGCCTGTGGGGCCGTTTGTCAGCCATGTGGTTGGTCGCTACTGTGCTACAGGCAAATTAGATTATCATATTCAGGAGCTAATCGCCTATTACAAACATAAGTGTAATTTGTTGTTGGAAGCGATCGCTCAAGAGTTTCCCGGTGATGTAGTTGCTTTGCGACCAGGTGGTGGCTTTTTTGTGTGGTGTAAATTGCCGCCAGACATCAGCGCCGAAGCACTCCTAACTGCTGCCAATGAACACGGTATCAGCTTTCTCCCAGGAACTCGCTGCTACGCCAATGGACAGGGAGATGATGCCATCAGGTTAGCTTTTAGCTTTCAACCAACTAAAAAGATTGTCGAGGGAATCGCTACCTTGGGAGCAGTGCTACGTGGATGGCGGTAATTCGTAATGACGCTCCTGCATCGCTAACGCTGCGCTAACGTAATTCGTAATTCATAATTCGTACCTCGTTCCCAGTCTGAGACTGGGAATATTCTTTGAGAAGCTCCCGCCTCCCATCTCAGTGGTAGCAGCCCAATGAAGACCATTTCCTTTTTAGAACCTGGAAACGAAATTTTGGTTTTCAAGAAATTTTGTAAATCTTTAAAAAATTTGCTCCAAGCGCTGGAAATCACGCTGGACTTCATACCAGAGACTTTTATTATGAGGGTCTGTTTTCAAAGCTTTTTTAAGATAAATTCTGGCTTTGAGTAGTTGTTTTTCGGAAATTAGCGCCCGTCCCCAAATTTGATAGGCGATCGCTAACCATTGACGAACTTCTGCATCTGTTGACAAACGATCTGCTAAAGCTTCCGCCAGGGCGATCGCTTGCGGAAATCGTTTTTCTTGCAAAAATCGCTGCAATTGCTCATAAGTCTTCCACTTCAGCCGTTCTTCTATTTCCAACAGATTAGGCGGCTTTGGTTTCCCTGATTCTTGACTTGTCACCGTTGTTACTGGTGTTTTCTGCCTATGCGTTGCCTTAGCGTCATCACGCCCACCAGATGTTGATACCTGAGTTGAATGTGCCACAGTTTCCTCTGGTAGTACCACTGTCATCAGGAGTTTGTACGCTTCTGTCAAGGCAATAAACTTATCTTTGGCTTTGTTGTCATCTGGGTTGATATCGGGATGATATTGCTGCGCCAGTCGTCGGTAAGACGCTTTGATGTCAGCAAAAGAAGCTCCCGATCTTAAACCTAGTAAACGGTAGCAATCTCCAAGATCCATCTTGAGCTATCAGCTATCGAATATTTAGCTATTGGCTATTATCTGTCAGTATCAGCTTCAAGCCCGGACTATTAATGATAAGGGCTAATTTTCTATTTTAAAGTTCAATGTTGACAGTTTGTTTATAAAAGGGCATTGGGCATTGGGCATTGGGCATGGGGCATTGGGCATGGGGCATTGGGCATGGGGCATTGGGGAATTAATTATTCTTCCTTGTTCCTCTGCTCCTCTGCTCCTCTGCTCCTCTGCTCCCCTGCCCCCTACCTCCCTACTAACCAGCTACTACAGAGGTTCGTTCTTCAATCACACGGTCAATTAAACCGTATTCTTTTGCCTCTTCGGCAGACATGAAAAAGTCACGATCCATATCTTTTTCAATTTTTTCTATGGTCTGACCTGTTTTATCAGCATAAATGCCATTGAGCTGGTGACGAATCCGCAGAATCTCTCTAGCTTCAATTTCGATATCGGTTGCTTGTCCACGGGTACCACCTGAAGGCTGGTGAATCATAATCCGTGAGTGAGGCAATGCTAGGCGTTTGCCTTTGGTGCCAGCAGCCAGCAGGAAAGACCCCATTGAAGCAGCTAAACCCACGCAAATAGTCACTACATCTGATTTGATATGTTGCATGGTGTCAAAAATAGCCATGCCAGATGTAACCATTCCACCGGGGGAATTGATGTATAAATAAATGTCTTTACCTGGATCGTCTGAGTCCAGATACAGCATTACAGCGATAATTTGATTGGCAATTTCATCATCAATATCACGCCCCAAGAATATAATCCGTTCTCGGTAAAGGCGATCGTAGATGCTAATCCAATCTGTATATTGTCCACCGGGCATCCGGTAAGGAACTTTAGGAACGCCTATAGGCATAATTTACTCCGTTTTTAATTAGTCATTGGTTATTGGTCATTGGTCATTGGTCAATTGGTTGTTAACATTAATAATTTTTGGTTATTAACATAAGGACAAAGGACGAATGACAAAGGACAAAAGATAAATTAAAGAACACTGGCAGGAAGTGGAGGATTGGCGAGTTCTTCTTTCTCAAAAACCCGGTCAATTAAACCGTATTCCTTCGCTTCATAGGGTGTTAAATATAACAACCGATCCATGTCTTTAGTAATTTTTTCTGGAGCCTGTCCAGTGGTGCGATGTAAGATATCAACTAACGCCCCTTTATTTACCAAAACTTCCCTGGCGCGAATTTGAATATCCGTTGCTTGACCTTGGGCGTAGCTCTTGGGCTGATGCAGGATAATCGAGGAGTGAGGCAAACTAGCGCGGCAACCTTTTGTACCAGCACTGAGAAGCATCGCTGACATACCCATCGCAGAACCGACGCAGATGGTATGGATAGGAGGCTTGATATATTTCATGGTGTCAAAGATGGCGAAGGCTTCGGTTTCAAAGCCAATGGGTTCGCCACTGTAACCGGATGTGCCGGTGGAGTTGATATAGATTTTAATCGGTTTTTCGGGGTCGTCGGATTGCAAAAACAGCAATTGGGCCACGATCAATTCCGTGACAGCAGGCACCAGTGGCATCCCAATATAGACGATTCGCTCCTTCAATAAAAGGGAAGGTAAATCTGGCGGTGGTGTCCGGTAAAAGTTATCGCCGTAATATGGGGCTTGAACAGCCTTGATTGGGGAATTGTCCATAGCAACTGATCGCCTGAAACTATGCCGTTAACTGTAATACATCCTAGCGCGATGCACGCTTCCCTCAAGGTGCGGATTTCTCCCTAATGGTGAAGGTGGCTTCGCATCTGCCAACGCTTGGCTTCTAAGATATTCTGATTATATTAGTGTATTTGTGTTGGATAGGTTTTCCGTAGAGCTAAAGTGGTGCTTTGAAGTTATTTTTTAATATGTATATCCTGAATAGGGACTCTGAGTTATGAAGGTTAATTTGCAGCCTGCCTTGAATGATGGTAATTTGGACGCAAATCAACTGAACAGTCAACGTCAGTTGGGAATTTCGATTTCGGCGATCGCAGAAAATCAAGACCGCCATGTACCCCTGAATTTATGCTTAATTCTCGATCATAGTGGTTCGATGAATGGGCGATCGCTAGAAACGGTGAAAAAAGCAGCGAATCGTCTGGTGGATAGACTTAACCCTGGCGATCGCTTGAGTGTGGTAGTTTTCGATCACCGTGCCAAAGTTTTAGTACCCAGTCAAAGTATCGAAAATCCAGAGAAAATCAAGCAGCAAATTAATCGCCTAGCCGCCGATGGGGGAACTGCGATTGATGAAGGGCTGCGCTTGGGGATTGAAGAGTTGGCGAAGGGAAAAAAAGATACTGTTTCCCAAGCCTTTTTGTTAACCGACGGTGAAAATGAACACGGTGATAATAATCGCTGTTTGAAATTTGCCCAATTGGCTGCTAGCTATAATTTGACTTTAAATACTTTGGGATTTGGTGACAACTGGAACCAAGATGTTTTAGAAAAAATTGCTGATGCTGGCTTAGGTACTTTATCTTATATTCAAAAACCCGAACAGGCAGCCGAAGAGTTTAATCGCCTGTTTAGCCGCGTTCAAACCGTGGGATTGACTAATGCTTATCTGTTATTCTCCCTGATGCCCAATGTCCGGTTAGCGGAACTTAAACCCATCGCCCAAGTTTCCCCAGACACAATTGAGTTACCACTGCAACAAGAAGCTGATGGACGTTTCGCTGTGCGGTTGGGAGATTTAATGAAAGATGCAGAACGGGTAATCTTAGCTAATATTTATTTGGGACAATTGCCAACAGGTGAACAAGCGATCGCTAATGTGCAAGTCCGCTACGACGATCCAGCCGCCAACAAAGTAGGTTTAGTTACACCAAATATCCCAGTTTATGCCCATGTAGTCAAAAATTACCAAGCAGACCCGAATCCCCAGGTGCAACAGTCTATTTTGGCATTAGCGAAGTATCGCCAAACCCAGTTAGCCGAGACGAAATTACAACAGGGCGATCGCTCTGGTGCGGCGACGATGTTACAAACGGCTGCGAAAACTGCGCTGCAAATGGGAGATACTAGTGCAGCGACAGTGTTGCAAACTTCTGCCACCCAGCTACAATCTGGCGGAGATTTATCTGAAAGCGATCGCAAGAAAACCAGAATTGTCTCCAAAACAGTTTTGCAAGATACCCCTCCCCAGTAAACTCAGGTTTCGATGAAAGTTAAATTGCTCTCGGCGTTAAATGACAATAATGTTGATCTGGCTCAAACAAGTAGCCAACGTCAATTGGCAATTACAATTTCGGCAATCGCTGGTGAGTCCGATCGAAATCTTCCCCTTAATCTCTGCTTGATTTTGGATAAAAGTGGTTCCATGCATGGACATCCAATTAAAATGGCGATCCAGGCGGTGGAAGGTTTAATCGATCGGTTGAAAGTAGGCGATCGCATCTCGGTTGTAGCTTTTTCTGGCACTGCGGAAGTCATTATCCCCAACCAAGCGATTGAAGACCCCGAAAGCATCAAATCTCAAATAAAAAGCAAACTGACTGCTAGCGGCGGTACTGCGATCGCTGATGGTTTGGAATTGGGAATTACAGAACTGATGAAGGGCACAAGAGGCGCTGTTTCTCAGGCGTTTCTGCTGACAGATGGGCATGGTGAAAGCGGTTTGCGAATTTGGAAGTGGGATATTGGGCGAGATGACAATAAACGCTGTCTGAAACTGGCGCAAAAGGCTGCCAAACTTAACCTAACTATTAACACTTTCGGATTTGGCAATAGCTGGAATCAAGATATGCTAGAAAACATTGCCGATGTCGGTGGTGGTACTTTAGCTTATATCGAACGTCCCGAACAAGCTGTGGAGCAATTTAGCCGACTGTTTGGACGGATTCAATCGATTGGGCTAACTAATGCTTACTTGCTGTTATCTTTAGTGCCCAATGTGCGACTAGCAGAATTGAAACCCGTTGCTCAAGTTGCCCCAGACACAATCGAGTTACCAGTGGAAACTGAAGCTGATGGTAGCTTTGCTGTGCGTTTGGGAGATTTGATGCAGGATGTAGAACGGGTAGTTTTGGCTAACATTTATCTGGGACAATTGCCAGAAGGGAAGCAAGCGATCGCTCATCTGCAAATTCGTTATGATGACCCCTTGGTTAACGAACAAGGCTTACTTTCGCCCTTGATGCCAGTGTATGCAGATGTAGTGCGAGCGTATCAACCGACATCTAATCCCCAGGTGCAACATTCTATTTTAGCATTAGCGAAGTATCGCCAAACCCAGTTAGCCGAGGCGAAATTGCAACAAGGCGATCGCACTGGTGCAGCAACGATGTTGCAAACAGCTGCCAAAACCGCTTTACAAATTGGAGATAAAGGTGCAGCGACAGTATTGCAAACTTCCGCTACTCGCTTGCAAGCTGGGGAAAAACTTTCTGAAGCTGACTTGAAGAAAACTAGGATTGTATCAAAGACTGTTTTACAGGAATAGTAATTCAGCCTTGCTAATTAACGGTATGAAAGTTTCGCGCTAAAGCGCAAAGTGAGAAAAAATATTTTATTCCTCAATTGAGCAACAAAGTAGTCGCATATTCCTAACTTATTAATTAACAACCAGCGAAGAGTTTGACTTATGCTGATCCAGAAGATTGTCCAAGAATTGCAAGATATCCCTGAAGACAAACTAGCAGAAATTTATGACCTAATTCACTACTTTCGGCTAGGTTTAAGTCAAGAAGGTACACAACCTCTTGCGGTGAGCGAAGTCGAACCCCGCACCCCTGGTTTATTGAAAGGACAACTCGGTGATGCTTTCTTTGAACCACTACCAGAAGACGAACTCCAGCAATGGGAATGAGCTACCTCATCGACACTCATATCCTTCTGTGGTGGCTCTTTGACGACCCAAAACTTCACACTGACTGCCGAGAGATCATTCGCAACCCAAATCATCGCATCATTGTTAGCAGTGCTTCCGCTTGGGAAATTGCCACCAAATACCGGATGGGTAAACTACCCGAAGCCAAACAACTCGTTGAGCAATATTTACAGATATTGCATCAGGCTAATTTTATCGAACTTGCCATCACCACAGCCCATGCGCTCAGAGCAGGAAGCTTACCAATCGCCCATCGAGATCCATTTGATCGCATGATTATGGCTCAGGCTGAACTTGAAAGTTTACTTGTCATTACCTACGACAAAGCCTTTCAAACTGGACTGATTCAGGTAATTCCCGACTTCAAGTAAAGCAAAGTATCGTCAAACCTAGTTAGCCGAGACGAAATTGCAACAAGGCGATGTCTACGACGGGCTTACGCCTACGTACTGGAGCAGCAACGATGTTGCAAACAGCAGCTAAAACCGCTTTAAAATTGGAGATAAAGGTGCAGCGACAGTATTGCAAACTTCTGCCACTCGCTTGCTAGCTGGGGAAGAACTTTCCGAAGCTGACCTCAAGAAAACTAGGATTGTATCTAAAACCGTTTTACAAGAATAGTAAAAATTGATTTTGTTTGGAAGTGTAGAATGTCAACAATAAACTCTGTTATTGATAAGATTGCAATCCTTGCAGAACAGAGTGGTTATATAGGCTGTCTTAAAGATTGGAGTGTTTTCGGCGGTTATAATCCAGATTATCTTCCAAAATTAAGTTGTGAGCAGATCCAGGAACTTACTCAGAATTATCCGTTTAATTTACCATTAGAACTTTGTGAACTATACCAAAGGGGTAATAGTTGTTTACCTATTGGTGTCAACCCCAACAAAAATTGGGATTCCTTCGACAGTTATTTTCCATTTGAATTTCCATTGGAAGATGACATTTTTTTCCCCTTAGGAGAAGCAATTAATACATATTGCTCTATAGCCTCTTGGTTAAAGAAGAACGAACACAAATTACAGCTATCAAGAAAGACAAATAATTGCCAGCAAAAAGTTCTAGCTTCTCTCCTGAATAGCAATAATTTTTCTTCACGCTTGTTTCCTATTTCTAGCACGGAGAATGGCTTATACGTTGTAGTTGGTAATGAAAAACAACAGGAAACATCACCAATACTCTTTTTATGGGAAGATTTAGTAATTTCTATGGAATGGCCAAGCCTTACTTACATGATGCTAGGAATGGCAGAAGTCATGGAGAGAAAGATGCAGTCACCAAAGCCTAATGGGTATGAAATTGAAGCTATTTGGCACAAGTATGCTGTCGCAGATGCTTCAGTTTTTCCAACATAAAGTGAATGGGCTGAAAAATTAAATATAACTACGTGATAATAGTAATGTCTAGGTATTTAATTAATATATTAAGCAGCATTTGAAGGCTTTTTGCTGAATGAAGTGATCCCAAGCTAGTGGCTTAACGATATGCCAAAATGAATGTAGAAATTACTTAAATAAATAAGTAAACTGGGGTTTGAGAAAGTAAAAGCTTGTTTTACTTACGGAAAACACCAAAATGAGAAAGTAAAAGCTGCTTTTGAGAAAGTAAAAGCTTGTTTTGCTTGCGGAAAACACTAAAATGAGAAAGTAAAAGCTGCTTTTGAGAAAGTAAAATGTCATTTTGAGTAAGCAATATGCCTTTTCGCTTATTGAATATGAAGTTTTGAGAAAGCAATAAGCCTTTTTGCTGATTAAATATAAATTTTAGTTAAATATGCGAAAGGTTAGATATCAGGCAACAATGGTAAACGACGGATACGAATACGGCTTGGCTCAACTGTAACGGCTGCTCCTTGTTCCAAATCCTCTTCACACTCAGCGATTAC
Source organism: Nostoc sp. DedQUE07 (assembly GCF_034530975.2). Taxonomy (NCBI): domain Bacteria; kingdom Bacillati; phylum Cyanobacteriota; class Cyanophyceae; order Nostocales; family Nostocaceae; genus Nostoc; species Nostoc sp. DedQUE07. The sequence goes on from NZ_JAVRCC020000010.1 coordinate 129,709, forward strand.
CGTCAGCAACAAATTCGCTAATGCTTGAGAACCTAACCTTTCAATCCGAATACGAATGACTGAAAGAGTAGTTGCTTCATCAAGTGCTAGCAATGTATGAAAATCTGCATCGAGTGTAGCAACAACACGTCTCTCTTCTCTAACTTTCTGGATGATTTCTGCATCTTCAGCTTCAGACATCCCAATTTCACCCAGATAGATAGTGTCGATACCTGCATCACGTAGCAATGCTGCCGCAGAGAGTGGTAATCCCCGATTAAGCAACAGTTTCATAGCGGTTAGGTAGTTCAATGATGCGATCGCCCAAGTAGGACGATGCAAAAATTAAGGTTTGCATTTTCCAGATTAGCACTTTGCGAAAGCCCTGAACTTGCAAAGACTAGCAAAACTCTGCTAAAAGTGCTACAGGTAAATGATTAGTAGCTTGAAAAGTACATATGAAAACCACTGGCATTCATCATGTAGCGATTATTTGTTCTGACTACGATCGCTCCAAAGCATTTTATGTCGAAACTTTAGGCTTTTCGATTATTCAACAGACTTTTCGCGCCGCCAGAAATTCTTATAAATTAGATTTAAAAGTTGCAGAAAATACTCAAATCGAACTATTCTCTTTCCCCAATCCTCCAGAACGGCCTAGTAAGCCAGAGGCTTGTGGTTTAAGACATCTTGCTTTTCAAGTTGATGATGTAGAGGAAACTGTTTTTTATTTAAAATCAAAAGGTTTAGAAGTAGAAAATATCAGAGTTGATGAAATTACAGGTAAAAAATATACTTTCTTTAAAGACCCAGACAATTTACCATTAGAAATTTATGAGCGTTAAAATTACTGCTGACAGGTCAACTTGTTATCACTATAGATAATGAAGCGATTGCACCACTGTAATTGTTAATCTCCTGAATACAAGTTATTTTGATTCTAAGTCAACTTTACCGCATAAAATTTATCTGGTTGTTTGGGGGACAGTAAATACTTCTACCAAACGAATCGCCCGTTTCAGCATCCGTTACTTCCACAAGTTTAGCATTATCAGTACAGACACTTCTACCTTTAGCCATTCTCAACTCACCTTGGACAAAACCAGTCACAATCCACACCATTCGGTTGTTAGAAATCGATGATTTGTACTCCCCTGTTTTGGCTGTAAATTCCTCATATATTGTAAGTTTTGCTTCTACAATTTGCATCTTACTAGACTTTTTGATAATACTTTCAATCGTCATAAAACGGCTTGCTGGTAAGCTATTATTTGCAGGATATATTCGTACTCTTGAGTTGAATGGTATTGGTTGATTGACTGGCTTTTTTGTCTGTACTGGTTTAGCTATGACTGTCTGCACTAGCAATAAATTAGTGGTGCTAGCAAATATAAAAGCAGATAATGAAGTTATTGTAAAAATATTAACTGTAGTGCAAATGCGCTTCATAATGCTCAGAATTTTAACAATTTCATACCACTTTAAGCGATCGCTCCCATGAGTGATTGCATCATCACGCAACTCTATTCTGTCAGAACATCAAGTTTAGCTAGTTTTTTTAAGCTTTTTTCTGGGTTGCCAGTTGCGCCCATTGGTTTAAATCTGGTATATTCCCAGTCAAAAAACTCAAAAGCGATCGCTAGTAGATAAATATCTGCAATATCCAGCCAAAGAACCCAGGATAATGAATCATAATTAATCTCTATAGCTTTGAGTTATCAGCCATCAGCCGCCAGTTACCAGCCGGAAGCTGAGATGCCGAATACTCAAGGCTTTGGATTCAACTTAACGAATTGACTATGAATTCTGAACAAATCAAAAATTCTCTAAATATTTCGCCAGCGATACGTGTAGGAGTACTGGGTTTCGGCGGACTCGGACAAGCCGCCGCCAAAGTAGTTGCTGGCAAACGAGAAATGATTTTAGTCGCAGCAGCAGATCAAAAAGGTTACGCTTATGCTGCTGAAGGTTTAAATACTGAAAAATCCGTTGCAACCTATCAGTCCCAAGGTTCGGTGGGTTATTTAGAGCCAATTGGTACATTAACAAATCAAAGTATTCAGGATTTAATCGAAATAGCTGAAGTAGATGGGTATTTTTTGGCTTTACCCAACCTACCTAATGACTTTATTCCCAATGTCGCCAAGGAATTTATCAAATCTGGTTGGCGTGGGGTACTAGTAGATGCGATTAAACGCACCACTGCTGTAGAACAACTCCTAGCGATGAAGGAGGAACTGCAAGCCGCCGGGATTACCTACATGACAGGATGCGGTGCTACACCTGGACTATTAACAGCAGCAGCAGCTTTAGCCGCCCAAAGTTACGCCGAAATTCATCAAGTTGAAATTACCTTTGGGGTGGGAATTGCTAACTGGGAAGCTTACCGCGCCACTGTTCGGGAAGACATTGGCCACATGCCTGGTTACACAGTAGAAGCTGCTAGGGCGATGACTGACGCAGAAGTAGAAGCCTTACTAGATAAAACTAATGGCGTGCTGACCTTGAAAAATATGGAACACGCTGATGATGTGATGTTAGAAGTAGCCGGGATAGTAGGGCGCGATCGCGTTACAGTTGGTGGTGTCGTTGATACTCGCAATCCTAAAAAGCCTCTCAGCACTAATGTGAAGGTAACAGGACGTACTTTTGAAGGGAAGATTTCTACCCATACATTTACTCTGGGAGATGAAACCAGCATGGCAGCAAATGTCTGCGGCCCTGCTTTCGGCTATCTCAAAGCTGGTAGACAATTGCACCAACGCGGCATCTATGGAATATTCACCGCAGCTGAAATTATGCCCCAATTTGTTAGGTAAGTACGGGACTGGGGACTGGGGACACTTCGACAAGCTCAGTGCATCGCTGGGGACTGGTGACTGGTGACTAGGAATAAGCTGTTGCGCCTTTAATTTGCACTAATATTTTTAAAATATGATTGTGGGGTGGGCATCTTGCCCGCCCTGATAATGCAAGTTGTATACGTAACAGCTTACCCAATCCCCAATCCCCAATTCTTATAATGGTATTTTAGTGCTGATAAATCGGAGGTAAGTGCGATCGCTACGGTACACTGGCAGGAACGAGTTGGTAATCAAAGAGATTGGATTTGGCGTGGCTGGCAAACCCGCTACACTTACATTCGCCCTAGCCAAAGTCACCCCAATACAACACCGCTAATTTTGTTACATGGCTTTGGCGCTTCCATTGGTCATTGGCGACATAATTTAGAGGTGTTGGGTGAGTATCACACAGTTTACGCCATAGATATGTTGGGTTTTGGTGCTTCTGAAAAAGCCGCAGCTAATTACAGCATCGAACTCTGGGTTGAGCAAGTTTACGATTTCTGGAAAACATTTATCCGTCAACCAGCAATATTAATAGGCAATTCCAACGGTTCACTGATTTCGATGGCCGCCGCGGCCAGTCACCCCGATATGGTGCTGGGTATGGTGATGATGAGTTTACCAGACCCGTCATTAGAACAAGAAGCAATTCCTCTTGTGCTGCGCCCACTTGTCACAGCAATTAAAAATGTTGTTGCTTCGCCGTTGATACTTAAACCTGTATTTAACTTCGTGCGCCGTCCTGGGGTGCTGCGGCGCTGGGCTAGTCTTGCCTACGCTAACCCAGAGGCGATTACCGACGAACTGATCGAAATTTTAGCAGGGCCTCCCCAAGATCGGGGTTCTGCGAGGGCATTTAGTGCTTTGTTCAAAGCGGCGATCGGAATTAACTTTAGTCCTAGTGTCAAGGCAGTATTACCAACCTTAACAATTCCGATGCTTTTAATTTGGGGACAAAAAGATCGGTTTGTGCCGCCAGCCCTAGCTAGCCAATTTGCCCAATATAACCAGAAGTTGGAACTGCTAAATCTGGAAGACGTAGGGCATTGTCCTCATGATGAATGTCCAGAACAAGTTAACCAAGCGATTTTAGATTGGATTGAGAGAGGAGTTAGGAGTTAGGAGTTAGGAATTAGGAGTTTGAATTCTTCCCCTGCTCCCTCATCTCCCTCATCTCCCTCAAGCTTCTGCCTTCTTGCACCTAGCCAATCGTCGCTTGGTTAGTGTCAACATCTGTAGCACCATTTACAGAACGCGCCACAGAAACCATTTTGTTGAGAATTTCTTGACTGGGGACTTTACCTTTCAACACTACAGTGCTACCCGTTTGAGCCACCCAAAGGGTATTAACATCGTCGAGTTGGGGATCTTCATCAAATGCCAACGCTACCCGCTTTGCTAAACCACTTTGGTCATATTCTCCGCTTAATCCCAGACGTTCTGGAGGTATTGATTGCGTAGCACTAGCAACATCACTACTAGGAGCTTGCTGTATAGCCTGTGGAGCCGGATTTACTTCTGCATTTTGAGGTTTTTCCATGCCAAACAATCTTTGTAGCCAACCCATAAAAACTTTTCTCCTATTAGAAACCGATCAAATCTGAGTATAAAAGGTTTGCAACAAATGCTGCATCTGCCAACAAAAAGATATACATTCAATCAAATTCTTGCTTGCAGTAGAATTTCTAAACAATTTCTCGATTGAGAATGCAATGAGTGCAGCTCTTAAGTTTACAATAGGAGGTCGCACTGAAAATTTAGTGCGGTAGTAGGTCTAGCGTTGCCCTTTGCTAGTGTCTGCGTTACTCAATTCCTGCTCTAGCCTCTGTTGGCGAAGATGAAACATACCCTTTCAGTTCTCGTAGAAGATGAGGCGGGTGTTCTTTCCCGCATATCTGGTTTATTTGCACGTCGCGGCTTTAATATTGAAAGCCTTGCTGTTGGCCCTGCTGAACAAGGAGGAGTCTCCCGAATTACAATGGTTGTCCCTGGTGACGATCGCGTGATCGAGCAACTCACTAAGCAACTGTACAAGTTAGTCAATGTCTTAAAAGTCCAGGATATTACCGAAACTCCTTGTGTAGAGCGGGAATTGATGCTTTTGAAGGTGAATGCTAGTACCAGCAATCGCTCAGAAGTGATCGAACTGTCTCAGATTTTCCGGGCGCGAGTCGTGGATGTGGCGGAAGATTCTCTCACTTTAGAAGTTGTGGGAGATCCAGGTAAACTAGTAGCGATCGTGCAAGTATTACAAAAATTTGGTTTGAAAGAAATCGCCCGTACTGGCAAAATTGCCCTAACTCGTGAGTCAGGTGTGAATACTGAGTTACTCAAATCTTTGGAAGCAAAGGTTTAGTTGGGAATTTAAATCAAGACTCAGAAATACTCAAACGCAGCAGAAGTCATAGTGGCAATTGTTACTATGACTTCTATTTAGGGACTAGCAAAAAAGAAATATTCAACTACCCACGAACCGCATAGTTTATAATTTATGTACAACTTTATGTACATTAACTAATGTTGTTTTACAAAATCACATCCCCAACCGATGCGAGAAATGACTTTTTTAAGTTATTAGAGCTGGTAGTAGAAAATCATCAGGTGTATATGATCAACCGTCGTGATGGTGAAAATGTAGCCTTGATTGCTGAATCAGATTTAGTGAGTTTACTTGAGACGGTTTATCTTTTGCGATCGCCTGCTAATGCGCGTCGTTTACTGGATGCAATAGAGGAGTCGAAAACAGGTAACATCCAATCTCAAACGCTAGCAGAACTTCAGCAGGAGTTAGGGATTGAGCAAAAAGAAAAAAAAAGCTGAACCTATTGAAATTAAACCAGTTATTGTTAATCGCAGTCCTGGTTTTAGTTCTCAATTTAAAGAAGATTTAGCTTGGTGGTTTAAGCAGGATTTTCAGAAAGCATCGAAAATATTAGATTTGGTTACGGCTGTAATGCAAGACCCGTTTGAGGGGATTGGTAAACCAGAACCATTAAAATATATGGATGCAGATATTTGGTCGCGGCGAATTGATTTAGAACATCGGCTTGTATATCGGGTGGGAAACACTCAGATTGATTTTTTAGCTTGTCGGTATCATTACGAATAAGGGCTGATTAACTACCTTTCAATTTTAGCGATCGCTTCTTCTGGCGAGAGATTACCATAGATTACGGACAAAATCCCTGGTAAGTATTCATCCATCATCGTGACGTTAGCGTAAACCACCCGTTGAATGAGTGCTGAACTGAGGCGATCGCCTTCCAGATCAATACTAGTTTTGTAGCTAATCTCTCCATCAGCAAAGTCTAGCTCAAAGTTGCCGATAACCATGCCTGAATTAGCTCTAGTTATAAGCATCATTTTCACCAATTTATTCAAGGCTTAGGCAGATAAGCTTTGGAAACACCACGTATAAAATTTAATTGCTTGTCAAAGTCCTCTATGTAGAGTTCGTGGGTTCAACCTGCATAAGTCCTGTTATTGTATAATGCAAAACCTCTTCAAAAAGGCAAAATTTCAGTTTTTTGCGAGAGGAGCTACCAATTACTCTGCACTCCCCAACCCTGAGTCTGGTTTTTCTGCGATGAACACGATACTATGAGGTACCCTGTTTACACCTAGTTTCTCGCCCAAATTTTCTTCCCTCCAACCAGTAAGTTCTTCAGTCGTGAACTTCGTGTAACCTAATTCAATGCGATGAATACCGGCAGATATCTGGCGAATTGAGTGCTGTGCGGCTTGTTCGTCACTCGATGAAGGGTTCTGTTTCTTAAACTTTGCAAACTCTATCTTAAAGTTATTACGATTGCTGTCCGCAAGGGAAATTGAAAGCCGTGAGGGTTTATGACCGAAAGCGTTTTTATAAGCTTTGTTCACTTCCTCAAGGGCTACTTTGGTAAAAGATAATCCTCCTTCGATTTTCAGTTTGCTTACGATTTGATTGTTAATGTTGAGATTGTGAGTCTCAATAACCATATTAGGGCCCTTTTCATCAGGCTTGCCCTCCTCGTTTAGGTCTACAAGCGCATAGCACCATTCGACCCTCGAGTCCCCAACCTGAGCGTAGAGAACAATTTCCCATAAGTTTTTGGTTTTTCGGGGTTCCCCAGGCAAAATGTCTTCCCGACGAATCGTTTTTGTATTTGTCTTTTCTTCCTTATCTGTCTCTCCTTCAGGGTTGATTACGCCCTTGACATGAACAATTTCCCTAATATTGTCTTTGCTATCGATGACGAGTTCTAAAGAGGTCATCTTGTACTTGGACTTAATTCCTGGCAGGCGCTTCTTGACCTGCTCAGAAGATATCTTATCGTCCTCAAGCAGCTTGTCAGCTTCCGCCAAAGCCTTATTAAGGTCAGCTTCCTTCTCCTCTTTGGTTCGCTCGTCCGGTTTACCGCTCTTACTCTTCTCCTTATCCTTATCCTTCCCAAACCCAAGTTTCTTCGCAAACTTCACAGCCTGAGCAATCACCCAATCAACTGCCTTTTCAACTGGACGGCGCAGTTTTTGGAAAATTGCCTGAATCTTGCCAGCAATACCACCCAAGCCCAAAAGACTTGCTAGGAAACTGATGACCACAGGTAACGACTTAGCTAGGGCATTTTCAACCCCCTTAACTGCTTGATCGATCGCACCAGAAGCGATCGCACTGACAGCATCCAAAATTGCGTTAATCAAGCTTGCAATTTGCTGGGCGCGTTCAATGAAAAAGCTGATAATTTGGTAAATCGCCTTGGCAGCTTTCACAAATGCTGAGGCTGGAGTCAGGAGACTGAGAACCCACTCTACCCCTGCAACAATCACGGTTTCAATTACAAAGTCCTTAATCGGTTTAATGACAAGCTCATTGAGATCGCCCATCCGGTCTTGGACAAACTCCCAAATACCAGCTACTCCTTCGCTAGCTAAGACTTTAAATATGTCGAAGCTTTGTTCGAGATGGCCGACCTTTTTCTCACCCAATCGTTTCACAGCTTGTGCCCGAATTACCTGATAGGTGAATCCTAAAACCTCCGATACCAAGCCAAAGATACCTTTGAGGTCAAATTTTTTCGGCATCTCAATACCAGATTCTGCCATCGTGCCGGTCAGCCAACCGATTAAACCTTTTTTCAGGTGCTTGCCGATATTATTCATAAAGTTCAGGAAGCCTTGCTTAAGCGCCTGAATCAAATTACCCAAAAAACCAATCGGGTCTTTAAGGATTTGTTCAACCACACCCGCAACCCTTCCCAACACCTGCATGAGCATTTTGGTCAGTTCAATGATCGTCTTTATAACTCCCACAACAGCATCGAGAGCCTTTTGAACTAGACCTTGATTTGCCGCCTTCATCTCATCAATGCGGGCATCAACAGCTTCCAAATTCTCTTGATATTTCTGCGCTAGAGTCTCAATTAGCTCATTTTCTTTATCTTTGACGCTTTGTTCCAACGCATCAAACTTGCTATCAATGTCTGTTGCTGCTTGTTGACCAACTGCTTTCAGGTCTTGAGGCAATTGGTTAACATAGTTTTGAATTTCCTGCTTGCCTTTGGTAATTTCCGCTTTGGCTTGGGTTAGCCCTTTGCTGATAATGGCGACAACTTTGTTGATCACACCATCCATCTTATCGATGTAAAGCTGCCGACCCTCTCGATAGAAGGCGTTCACCTCTGACGGCATACCGAGCAATTTGTCTATTCCCCATTTTACTGGGCCAGAAATGCCGCTATAGCGATCGCTCTTATAATCGTCCATCCGCTTGCCAACGTAATCCTCGAAGGCTTTTTTGGCGTCGGCAGCACCAACATCAAAGGCTTGTATAACTTGAGTGTCTAGTTCGCTGAGGGTTTTCTCAACTTTAGCTTTAGTCTTGTCATAAATCTTATTAATATCACCAGCAACTTTTGCCCGTGCTTGCTCATCCTTGCTCTTGGCACCCACCTGCTGCTCCCCTACCTGACCCAGGTTTTGGGTACGGATACCGTGCATTGCTTGGAGATGCTGCTGGGCTGTAGCTTCTGCCGTAGCTTGAGCGGTTGCGAGTATGCCTTGCTCTTGTTGGCGATATTGTGGCGGCGCTTCTTGTGCATTGGTTTGGGCGTCTTTCTTGGCTGCGAGTGCCCCTTGAAACTCCGGTTCATTGGAGTTTGCCAATTGCTCCTCGGTAATATCCGCCTCTTTCATCTGCTGGTCAAGTTTTTTACTGTCCTCTTGCAGTGGTGCTTCGACTTCACCTTGTCCTTTAGATTTGGGTGCGGCTTTATCTGCATCAACACCTGTTGGCGGTGTCCCTGATTCATTCTTGGGCAGTGGTGTTACTTGTTTAGCCTCAATCCCACTAGCATCAGGTTTTTCTTTAGTTTTCTCTTCTAGCTGACCTTGAGAGCTTTTCTGCTCTTCTTTGACTTGGCCACTCAAATCGCCCTTAACAGAGTCAAGTTTGTTGTTATTTTTAAAGTTGTCCGCCTCTTCCAAGTTTTTGGGAGCCATATCAGCAATGCGCTGCATCAATTTGGCTTTGAAGGCGGCAGCATCAAATCCTGGTGTTGGGGCTTGTTGCATCTCCCCAACTTGATTGGCTTGCGCTTTGCTGTCTACTTCATTACCTGGGGGTTGGGCTGCCGCTTGGGCTTCTTGGGCTTTGCTATTAGCAGGTGGGTGTTTTTTCTCAAGTCCTGCAACCTCTCTTGTTGTGCCAGCTACCGCTTGAAATGCTGGGTCATTTTCAGGGGAAGTGGGAGCCTTTTTCCCATCAGCTGCATCAAGTAATTTTACTGTGGTGCTAGCTACATTTGCTCTTGGTAATCCGGCGATCGCTTTCCCTGCGTTTCCTCCAGATAAATCTGCGTTTACCTTACCTACATCTGCTCCTTTGCTTTGAGCTTGCTGTTGAGAATCGACCTTTTCTGTATTAACTTTAATATCTTTTGACTCAAGCTCTTTTGGTTGATTTCCCCCAACCTCAACTTGTTTCTGAGTTACTGCTGCACCAACTTTTTTTGTTGGAGGTGGGTCTGTTGCCGCGTTTCCACCATTATCTGGAGGTGTAGCGATAGCTTGATGTTTTTCTGTTGTAGGCTGATTTTGTTGTTCGCCTTTTTCCGTATCAGTTTTGGACTCTAATTTTTTTTGGTTGTCTTCGTCACTTGGTTTTTGGAAATTCTCTCGCAGTTGGATAGCTAGTCCATGCCTCGCAGATGTTGTCGGCACTTTTGTCTGGAGTTTATTTTCTTTTGGTGCTACATGAAGAGATTTCGGCTGCACTGCACTGCCATTCTGCTGGACAACGTGCGTCAATTCATGGGCCAGTAACTCCTTGCCTGCATCACTTCCAGGAGAGTATTCGCCTTGACGGAAGAACACATCCTGCCCTGTGGTAAAAGCACGAGCTTGTATAGATTCATTTAAACGATCAGATTGAGCATCAGTATGAACCCGGACGCTACCGAAATCAGCCCCAAATGCTTGCTCCATTGGGTGCTTGATATCATCTGCAAGTGGCTGCCCATTGCCACGTGCTTGTTGGATTGAAGTTTCTAGCTCAGATGTTGCGGCTGTCCTTCCTCCACCCTGACGCTGCACCAAAGGAGTAATAGAATCCGCCAGGGATTTCATTTGTAATTGGTCTTCTTCCTCTGGTAATGCCTCCCGTTGGATAGATTGCACAGGTTCGCTCATCCTCTGCATCACCAATTGGGCGACACTATCAGCCTCCTGCTCATAAATGTCTCCAGGTTGGCTAACTGTCAGTTTTGTTTGTGGACGCCGCAGTAATATTCGACTAATGTCATGTTCAAGCGGTTTGCTTGGGGATTTTACCTCATTCATTATCTGGGATGAAGTACCAAGCGGCTTCATTTGCAATTCTTCTTCTGGTAGTTCCTCCCGTTGTAGCAAGGGAATTTCTCCCCAAGATTTCATTTGTACTTCTTCTAGCAGTTCTTCGCGCTGAATACTGCCCTCTGGTTTCATTTGCAATTCTTCTTCATCAGATAATTCTTCTCGCTGAAGTTTCCCACTCTGTGGCTGATGAATTCTTTGCATCACCTGACGTGCTGTTTGGTCAGTTTCCTGCTCGTACTTGTCTCCAGGCTCCCCAATCGTCAGTTTTCCTTGAATTAGTGTTGATGTATTTGGTCTTCTGACTGGAATATTGGCAAAGTTATGACCAAATCGAGTTGCTTTTTCCAGCCGAGAATTCAAAGATCGCTCCATCTTGGCTTGCAATACAGTCAGCCGTTCTTGTCCCTCTGGCGTAATCGTCCGATGCTTGGCTTGTAATTCCAATCCAGTTACTTCCATCTTTTCTTCAGCTTCATTCTCTACATCCGTTTGTGTCACGGGCGTAAAAGATGCTTTTTGAGTTTGGCCACCAAACGGTCTATAGGCCAATTGAGGAGTTTGTTCTGGTGCTTGAAAATTAGAAAAGCTGGATGAGGGACTTTTGAGGGATTTCATCGGTTTTGATTGCAACTATTGACGATTAAATTTGTCAAGGTGATTAGTTTTGATTATCATTTACCCAAAATTGCAATTATCAAGATAATTTTAGAACGCTAATCAATTAGAAATAATTAAGATGTGTTACCCCTAGAGATAAGTACTGGCTTGTAAAGAGTCTCACGTCGGATAAAGGAGAACACGGCTGCGTATTCTCCTAGCCAAGAGGATAAAGTATCCTTGAATCTGCCTTCTGATATTAGTACTTTCTGAAGTTGCCAATGTTTTTATGCAAAACTGACTCCTAGTGTATAAGTAAAATCAGGATTAGAATTGCTACCAGAGAAATTTTAAATTAGATGATGAAAATATCACCTCCATCAAGATAGTTATCATTGATACCACAATCAAGATAGTCATTACTGGAGTTGAGACTAGTTATCGGTGCGAAACTGCTGAACAAATCAGATATAAAAATTTGTTAATAATCACTAGTTAGTACATATAACCAAGCCAGTTTTAACTATATTATCTCGCTAAATTTTATAGGACAATTAAAAATAATCTTCAAACTTAATTGATAGTAATAATTTCAAGCAAAACTGTGATGACTTATTTTATTTTTGAGAGTATCTCGGCTAATAATAGTTAAATTATGAGCAATAATTTCCCAGGCAACCCAATTGAAAAATCGAGTATATATAGCCGTTCTAAACACCTCTAAAGCTTCAGTAATAGTGTTCAGAGGCTTGTTAGCCCACCTTAGCCTTAAGGGAGTATCACAGCAAAAATCAAGGAAGAAACTCACGAATAATCTAGTTTTTTTTCCCTCTTTTTGCAAAATGGGATGCTCCCGTTTTCTGGCGATATTTTTTGTCATGTTACTATTAACGTCTTAACCTTAGATGTTTAGCCATAGCTAAGATCGCAAAAAAAGTGATGAAAACGATAATTTTTTGTACAACGATACAAGTAGGAATCTCAGCAATCATAGGATTGCTCTGGGCAATAATTTATCTACTGTATAGCCAAAATATTCAAGTAACTCTCAAGTTGTTTTTCTACTCATTTTTGGGAGGATTGTTTGGTGGAATAGTTGGTGGTTTTATTGGTCATTTAGTTGGTTCGAGGACATATAAAGAAGCACCAGGTGGTATCTTCATTGGCGATCAAGCCTTAAACTGGTTCTTTTGGTTTTTTGTTTTCTGGATTATAGGCATTATTGTAGGAGCAGTTTTAGGAGGATTGATTTTCATCAGATTTTATTCATAATCCGTTCTGGATAAGTACGTGTTTATAGATTATATTCGTGCGTTTTTTTTGACTTTTGTCAAATTTTAGTTATTTATATTATGTGTTTGACTAAAAAGTTTTACGGTTCATAATACTATACATATATAAATGAAAACTCAAAGTGTCATAGCAATCGTAACGACTCCAATAGTAATTTTAGGAACACTTGGAGCGATCTGGGCAATATTTTATTTCCGATATACCCAAAATATTCAAGCAAGTTTTGAATTGTTTTTCTACTTCTTTTGTGCCGGTTTGATTGCTGGAATAGCTGGTCTAATTATTGGTTTTTTATATCAGTCGATTATAGGTTAATAAAGTATCAGATTTTGGATGGACATTATTAGAAGGTTCTTTGAGAGGGAGTACGCTAGTAGTACTTATTTTTTCATGCCCAAATAGCAATAGTCAAATCAATTCAAAATTTGCACATTATTAATTCGCGCATTACAATCAGTGGCGGCTATGACACTAAGGCTGATTGTTCGCTCTTCGCGAACCTTATATGTTTACCCATAGATAAGACCGCAAAAAAAGTGATGAAAGGGATAGTTTTTTATATAATAGTACCAGTAGTAATCTCAGCAATCATAGGATTGCTCTGGGCAATAATTTATCTACTGTATAGC
>NZ_JAVRCC020000010.1:142892-187472 GCF_034530975.2 Nostoc sp. DedQUE07
AAAATATTCAAGTAACTCTCAAGTTATTTTTCTACTCATTTTTGGGAGGATTGCTTGGTGGAATAGTTGGTGCTTTTATTGGTCATTTAGTTGGTTCGACGGGATTTCAGGAATTTACAGGTGATTTCATTTTTAGTTCTGAAAGCGCCAGTTGGCTTCTTTGGATTTCAATTTTTTGGATTATAGGCATTATTGAAGGAGCAGTTTTAGGAGGATTGATTTTCATCAGATTTTATTCATAATCCGTTCTGGATAAGTACGTATTTATAGATCCTATTCGTGCGTATTTTTGGATTTTTGTCGAATTTCGGTCTTTTATGTTTGTTATGTGTTTAACTATAAACTTTTACGGCTCATAATACTATACATATATAAATGGAAACTCAAAGTCTCATAGCAATCGTAACGATTCCAACAGGAATTTTAGGAACGCTTGGAGCAATCTGGGCAATATTTTATTTCAGATATACCCAAAATATTCAAGCAAGTTTTGAATTGTTTTTCTACTTCTTTTGTGCTGGTTTGATTGCTGGAATAGTTGGTCTAATTATTGGTTTTTTATTTCGAGGATTGTAGGTTAGTAAAGTATCAGGTTTGCAACGGACATTATTAGAAGGTTCTTTGAGAGAGAGTACGCTAGTAGTAGCTATTTTTTCATGCCCAAATAGCAATAGTAAATAGACATCTTGCAAAAGTAGCTTTTGCTTTCCGATTGGAGAAAGGTTAAAGGTTACTGGGTTTGGGAAAATTCCATACCTTTACCCTTTAACCCTTCCCCTTTTCCCGACAAATGCCAAGAAGTCTAAAGTCGAATTGGGATCGTCCCCTGGTTGAACTGTGGCAATCTGGGCTGAAGGATTAATGTTTGAGCCTGATGATAAGCAACCTAATTCTTCAGGACTGGCAAGTGTATTGTTTGTACTTTATCCAGTATTTTTCCGCTTATAGAAAAGTGAAGTTGTCACTATCAAGTGTGAGACCCACTACCCCCTGCACAATACCGATGATTTCATCTTGCTCTGCTCCCAGTTTGTCTAAGAATATTCGTGTGTTACTTCCAACAACTTGCAAGCGGTAATCTTGTGAAAATCCGTTGAGTTCAATTCGGTCTTGGCTAGAGTTGAAGTCAGTAATAAAAGCCAAGTCTCCAAAACCAGGATTCGTAGTATTGTTATCGTCGTAGAAAACGTTTTCAGCGTCCCCCAGGATAAATCTATCTGCCCCGGCCCCGCCAGTCAAGTTATCAATTTCCCCTAATCCAGGTGGAAGCGGACTACCAGGAAAAGTACCGATGAGGATATCATTTCCAGATCCCCCATTGAGGATATCATTGCCCGGCCCGCCTTGTAGGCTATCATTGCCGTCCTCACCATTGAGAATATCGTCGCCATTACTACCGTCTAGCGTATCATCGCCTACTCTTGCATTTAGAGTGTTATTAGAAGTATTACCAAAAAGAAAGTTGTTAAGACTGTTACCTATCCCGGTAAGGTTGCCACCTTCTCTCAGCCTCAGATTCTCCAGATTGGCTCCTAATGTGTAGCTTACAGAAGACCGGACGGTATCTATGCCTGAATTCGCAGCCTCTGTAATGATATCAAGAGTAGTGTCAAAAAAGTAACTATCGTCACCTGTACCACCTTTTAAAGTATCATTTCCTATACCACCATTCAGTGTGTCATCGCCATTATTACCGGATAATTGATTATTTTGGTTATCGCCAACAATGTTGTCATTTGCATTTGTGCCGATGACATTATCAAAGTTGACTGCGGTAAATGACAATGTTCCCAAACCAGGAACGTTATTAGCAGTCAAACTTCGGCTTTGCAGGTTAACGGCGATAGATACTCCAGCTAAAGATTGGGATGCATCGATGGTGTTGTTGGCAACATTAGCATTAGCAATAACCCTTTCTACTTTAAAGAGTAGGTCTTGTCCCAATCCTCCAGCTTTTTGAATGGTTCCAACACCTGATAAGGTAATGGTTTGACCTAGTTGACTGTAGTCTGCGGTATCAATGCCATCTCCGCCATCAATGTTGTCGTTACCCTGACTGGCTTTGAAGGTATCACTGCCTGCATCACCTTTTAGAGTGTCGTTTCCTGTGCCCCCATCAAGTGTATCATTGCCATTATTACCGGATAATTGGTTATTTTGATTGTCACCAGTAATGGTGTCATTTGCATTTGTGCCGATGACATTATCAAAGTTAACTGCGGTAAATGACAATGTTCCTAAACCAGGAACGTTATTGGCGGCTAAACTTTGGGTTTGTAGGTTAACGGCGATAGATACCCCAGCCAAAGATTCGGATGCATCTATAGTGTTGTTGGCAACATTAGGATTAGCAATAACTCTTTCTACTTTAAAGAGTAGGTCTTTTTCCAATCCCCCACCTTTTTGAATGGTTCCAACACCTGATAAGGTAATGGTTTGACCTAGTTGACTATAGTCTGCGGTATCAATGCCATCTCCGCCATCAATGTTGTCGTTACCCCGACTGCCTTTGAAGGTATCACTGCCTGCACCACCTTTTAGAGTATCGTTTCCTGTACCCCCATCAAGTGTGTCATTGCCATCTCCGCCGCTAAGACTGTCATTCGCCGTGCCACCTGCGAGGGAATCGTTACCAGCCAAGCCATTCAAGATATCGTTACCGGAGGCAGTATTGGCGTTACCACCATTAGCCCAACCAACTATGGTGTCATTTCCCGAACTCCCATTTATCGTGTCAGGATTTGTAGTACCGAAAGCCATATTATCTCTCCTAAATTTCTCACTAAATATGTAAGTTCAGCATCAATCAAAGAACTATTTATCAGTTCAATGTAGATTACTTGTCATTTGCGTAATCTTATGTTAAAAAACATTAACTATTTAGTTAGGAACTTCTCAAGAAAAAATATCCAACTACTTACTGTAGGCTGACCTGAAAAGCCAGCCCTTAGTTGCGAGTGAAACACCTACTCTACAAAATCAGATAATTTATTTCCTGACAATCCATTACTTGACTACGCAAATGATTAAGTAATTAGGTCAAATATTTTGGTTTTTTCCAACTTTTTGAACCCATACTGTAATTATTTAATTATCATGAAGTACAAGGTTACATAAAGTTCTTCATAAAATCTTAAAAATACTTAATAAAAATAACTCATAATATATTAATATGTGTTTCTAAACCTTAAATTAAAGATTTTTTACAATCTACTGAATTATTTGGTTAATGTTGTCAGCTTTGTAGCTTTATGGGCTTTATCATTAAGTTAGGTTTCAATATCTTTTTTTTGTTAAAGAACTATTATGTTTAATTGCAAAAAAATATCTATTAAAGCAATTTTTTTTAAAAAATATAAGTTAAATTGATATATATATCCAGAAGATTTTTATCCTTAATAACACTTGAGCTTTACAAAAATTTTATATGCTTTTTGGAAATTAGCGATCGCTGCGGTTTTTGGTAGTTGGACTCTTGAAAATTTGAATGTGGATTCAGACCCTAACCAAATCTTACTTATATTTTCTTCCTTAGTAACCAGAGGAGACTTCTAGTCGTTCCGCTGCTAAAATTTTGGATAGTCTCTAGTCTATAGAAATGCTCCGATACCGTAAGCAAACAATATTTATTATTATTTCTGTACTCATCGTTGTACCGATGGGATTTTTGTTTAAGTATTATAACGGCCCTGCTCATCACTGGTTTAATGACTACGGAGCAGCTGTATTTTACGAAATATTTTGGTGTCTGTTCGCATTTTGGTTTTTCAGAAGTTGGGCGGCAGTAATCCAAATTCCTATATGGGTTTTTGTCATCACCTGTATACTAGAATTCTTGCAACTTTGGCATCCGCCACTATTAGAGCAAATGCGCGCCACCTTGATAGGTAAATTGTTACTTGGTACGACTTTTGTTTGGTGGGATTTTCCTCATTATGTATTGGGTTCTGTTTTAGGCTGGTTATGGCTGCGACAATTACACAAAATAAGTTATGCAAAAAAAAGTCAAGGTTAAACCTAATTCAAAACAGCAAAAAATTGAAGAACAACCTGATGGTAGTCTGACTGTTTATTTAAAATCGCCCCCAGTTGATGGTAAGGCTAACGAAGAGTTAATTAAACTACTAGCAGATAAATTTGATGTACCCAAGTCTCATATCAGAATTAAGTTAGGTTTCTCCTCTCGGCAAAAGCTGATGGAAATCGATCCGAATACCTAACTGTTGCTTAATAATATCTTTTGTGAAGACTTTTCTGCTTTCTGAATGCGATCTACATTCCACCCAGGACATTCTCTACTAAAGACAAGAAACGAGAGATAGTAACTTGCTCTCATCTAATTTTTATGCCTTTGTAATACTGATATACCTTGGTTGAGTTTTGACTCTTTCTATCCAAGCTTGGATAGCAGGATATTGTGTTAAATCAAACCCACCTTCATCAGCTACATGAGTATAGGCGAACAAAGCAATATCAGCTATCGTATAACGTTCTCCGACAAAAAAATCTTGAGAAGTTAAGTGTTTATCCATCAAGTTAAGTGCTGCATAGCCTGGTTCGCGTTTTTGTTTGATAGCTTCACTGTATTCTTCAGTTTTACCTAAAATAGAAATCCAAAATCTTGATGTAGCAATAAAAGGCTCATGGCTATATTGTTCAAAACATAACCATTGCAGCACCTGCGCTCGTAAAAAACGGTCATAAGGTAAAAACTCTGTACCTTCACTTAGATAAACCAATATAGCATTTGATTCTGCCAAATATTTCCCTGGCTCGATTTCCAGAACAGGTATCTTACCGTTAGGATTTTTACTTAAAAATTCTGGTGTTCGAGTCTCGCCTTTCAAGATGTTAAGCTCTATCCTCTCAAAAGGCATACCTAGTTGTGTCAATAAAAGACGTATCTTATAACCATGACCAGAAGGTAAAAAATCGTACAGATGCAGTAGTTCCATGTTAAAATACAGTTAGGAATATGTTGAGAAGTAAAGGTTCAAAATACAATATTTTACCAAAAGATTTTCCCAAAACCGGATATTTTTTTTGTATTTAGGTTCTGAACGTACTACAGGAAATTATTCAAGAAAATAAAAAAATGTTATTTATTTCTAGTTTGAGATGTTTAATTTAGTTAATGGTCGAAAAGAAAACTATGTGTGGAAGATTTACTCTAAACTATTCGGCAGCAGGATTGTCTGAAGTTTTCCATGTCGAGTCAGTTCCCGATTTGGCAGCGGAATATAACATTGCGCCTACGCAAATGGTGGCGACAGTGTTACAAAATCCCGAAAACAAAAAGCGAGAATTTAAGCAGTTGCATTGGGGATTAATTCCGTCATGGGCGAAAGATGCAGGAATGGGAGCAAAGCTGATTAATGCTAGGGCAGAAACTGTTGCTGAAAAACCTGCTTTTCGTTCGGCTTTTAAGCACAGACGCTGTTTAGTGCTAGCTGATGGCTTTTATGAGTGGCAACGCCAACAAGGTAAGAAGCAGCCATTTTATTTTCGTCTCCAAGATGGGCAACCCTTCGGTTTTGCAGGTTTGTGGGAAAGATGGCGATCGCCTGCTAACGAAGAAATAATTTCTTGTACAATTTTGACAACGGCAGCTAACGAATTACTCCAACCCATCCACGAGCGGATGCCAGTAATTCTGGAGCCACAAGATTACGATTTATGGCTAGATTCCCAAGTGGAAACGGCCCAAACCCTACAGCAGCTATTGCGTCCTTATCCAGCGCCAGCAATGATTGCATATCCAGTTAGCACCTTGGTAAACAACTCTCGACATAATACTTCAGAATGTATCGTACCCCTCAGTGAGAAGAACGCCCCCGCAAATCAGTTAAATTAACTATTGAGTGAACTATGGAATTGGGGAGACAAGCAGACAAGGGGATAAAAAAGCGTTTTCCCAATGCCCCATGCCCAATCCCCAATGCCCAATACCCAGAGAGAAATATGCCAAGAACACAAAAGAACGATAATTTTATTGACAAATCCTTTACTGTGATGGCGGATATCATTCTGAAGATCCTGCCAACTAACAAAAAAGCTAAAGAAGCGTTTGTTTATTATCGAGATGGGATGTCAGCCCAAGCGGAAGGGGAATATGCTGAGGCATTGGAATACTATGAAGAAGCTCTAACACTAGAGGAAGATACCAACGATCGCGGCTATATACTCTACAATATGGGGCTAATTTATGCCAGCAATGGCGACCACAACAAGGCTTTAGAACTATATCACAAGGCAATTGAGTTGAACCCACGTATGCCCCAAGCCTTGAATAACATCGCTGTGATTTATCACTACCAAGGCGAAAAAGAAAAAGAAGCTGGAGATAACGAGGCTGGCGAAGCACTTTTTGACCAAGCAGCAGACTATTGGATTCGTGCTATTCGCATGGCTCCCAATAACTACATCGAAGCTCAAAACTGGCTAAAAACCACCGGGCGATCGCAAATTGACGTATTCTTTTAGTCATTAGTCATTAGTTCTTTGTCATTTGCTAAGGACTAATGACCAATGACAAATGACAAATGACCAATGACAAATGACAATTTATGATTGACCAAGAACAAGTTCACAAAGTAGCCAATCTTGCTCGTTTAGAATTGACTCCAGAAGAAGAGGAACAATTCACTACTCAGTTGGGAAGTATTCTGGACTATATCGAACAATTGAATGAACTTGATGTCAGTAATGTACTGCCAACAACACGCGCAATTGATGTCAGCAACATCACACGAGAGGATGAATTGCAACCCTATCCTGACCGGGAAAGTATTCTCAACAGTGCGCCCGAACAGGAAGGCGAATTTTTCAAAGTACCAAAAATCCTCAATGCTGAATAGAATGGCACTAAGAAAAGCTGAAAGCTCGTCAGGGCAGGGTTGCAGGTTTAGGGTGTAGGAAAATATGTTCTATGTCTAAATCTGTAATCACCGTTACCGTCAAACTGTTCGCTGTTTATCAAGAAGCCTTTAGGGTTTCGGAATTAGTGCTGGAATTTCCTAATAGTATGCCAGTCAAAGCAGTATGCGATCGCCTCATAGCTGAACGCCCTGAACTCTCCCAATGGCGCGATATAACCCGTTTTGGGATTAATTTGATATTTGTCGAACCAGATACCTTACTACAAGATGGAGATGAGGTTGTGTTGATTCCACCAGTCAGCGGCGGTTAGGAGTAGAGACGCGATTAACCCTTGTCTGTACAAGAGTTAGGAGCGATCGATTAAAGATTCAAAACTTTTAACTCATAACTATTTAAAGAGAATTGGTCTGAGCAGTTAGCTTTATTAAGTTATTTAACTCTTGTTGCATTTGACTAACAACTAATTCATAACATTCATTGACATAATGGCGATCGCTAGCTGCTTCACGACCGTAGCGTTCAAATACAATTGGCGGACAAACCCGCGTATACATGGGCACTGGTAATGGGATATTGGGCAACGGGCCAATTGCTAATCCCCAAGGCAGTCCGAGATAGATTGGAAAAACTTCTGGGTCGATACCTAATAGCCAAGGCATTCCCCATTCGTGGAGTTGCCGCGCAACTTTGTAGCAGTCAGCGATAACAATAAGTGTATCGTGAGCGCCCCAAGAAATCACAGGCACAATCGGCACATTTTCCCGTAACGCTAACTTGATAAATCCTTGTCGCCCAGCTAAGTAGATTTTATTACGTAAATAATTCGGTCGGAAGATATCTTCGGCTCCACCGGGATAAACTAGCAGACTCGCTCCAGAGCGTAAGGCAGCGTAAGCCATTTTTGGATGAGCAATGATTGCTCCAGCCTTGGCGACTAATTGCGCTAGTGGTGGGCTAACCTGCCAAACTTTGGGATGCATCAAACCATAAACTGGTTTTTCTACACCAAATCTTCGGAACCAGTCGTACATCATCATCACCATATCTGGGGCTGCGAGTCCACCATTGTGCGAGCCAACAAACAAAACTTTTTGCTGGGGTGGAATATTCTCCCAGCCACTAGTTTGAACTTGGAAATAGTACCGATAGAAAAAGCCAACTAGGGGCATCAGAGATTCTATGAACTTTGGATCTCGCTCATCCAAAGACCAACCGAGTTTTTTGTTTAATAAATGTTGCTTTTTTGACATTGAGGCATTCTAACAGCATTGGCAAAGTTCAAACAATCCCTTGTTTAGATATAACTCAATACGGATAGGTTAAGACTAAAACTTTGTATTAAAGTCAACATAGACGCATAGAGGTTGATTTTACTTAACGTAAGTTCGATGAACCTCTCCCGGACAACCTCTCTCTCCCACGGGGAAAGGGAGGAGCAACGAGAAATTAGGGTTTTGGAAAGGTCAAAAAAGGCTTGTCGAACTCACGTTTACTTAATTGCGATCGCTTAATCATTATATATTTGGTGAAATTAAATATTGCATTATCCATAACCCTTGTAGAGACGTACCAGTGCTACGTCTCTACATTCTTTTTCACTCATATTTTTATACCAAATCGCGACGATTAATTTGGTGATGTCTATGGAGTAGTTTTTGGTTTTGAACGCTGCTGCTGGTAAAAACCGACAACTTTTTGAAGATATGTAGCAGTAAATCCGCTGTTGCAGCCTGTATAGTTGCCAGTCATCCACCAACAACCGACGCCACGCACAGCAGCGGTTTCATTATTACTGTTGGCGAGAAATTGCTTGTTAAACTCACGGCGCGTGATGCAAGATACAACTTGGCGTGCTTTGGCGGGACTATTTTCAAACTGCGTTGGTGTTAGTTCTTGTTTAAGACAATATTTCGACCAGCCTTTTAAGGTTTCTGGTTTAACTTGCCATTCACTGTAAAGTCCATCATTTGCGGTGCCGGTCTGCGGTGCAGCTAGTCGTAGCGCCTCTACCATTGCCGCGACTTGGGCATCAGAAACCTTTTGTTGTGCTTGAGCTAACAATGATGACAGTCCAAAGCTGACAATCACTCCGCTAAGTAGTAATGCTATTCGGTTTCTCCTCATGATTTTGGACTTATTTTTAGATACCAATATGTAGGATACTACGTTTTTACACTTAGCAATTATCAAAGATTAGGTGAATTGGGCATTGGGCATTGGGCATTGGGCATTGGGGATTGGGGATTGGGTATTGAGCATTGGGAATTGGGTATGAAGAAGAGACTAAGGTAGACAAGGAAGAGGGGGAAGACTTGGGAGAGACTTGTTCAATAATTCCTCCTTGTCCCCCTGCTCCAACTCATAACTCATAACTCATAACTCATAACTCATTACTCCCCTATTCCCCTGCTTCATTCCCCAAATTGTTAAGCTGGCTTCCAAGTGCCGTGGAAGCTGTGGGGAATGACGCTAGGTAATCCTAGTTTGCAAACGGGTTCTGCATCGAGGCGATCGCTATCAAATACCCAAACTTCACTACTATGAGTATTAGCATCGTATACAACAGTTAGCACCCAGCCTTGCTCGGAGTTTTGGACATCTTGGGCATAGATGGGTTCTGAAGGATAGCGGTTTTCTCCTAAGTCTGCTTCGGTGAGGGTTTCAGTTTTGTAGTCGAAGCGGGCGATCGCACTGAACAATTCTTTGTCTATATCCCCTCTTTGGGGCATTAATGATACATAAGTATAGCGCCAAGGTTGTCCAACTTGCGATCGCTGCACTACAGGAAATTCACACTTGCGGTTGACAACTTCCTGCATTTCTATAACTTTACCAGTTTGGGGATTGAGGCGAACTTGCCACAATGTTCCTCTAGTAACTGTGTGCGTCTCACCACTTGCAAATTCTCTGAGATATTCATTAGTTTGGTGAAAATCTGCATATCGCACCATGTCTAGAACCACGGAACCGTCTTTATCTTCACAACCATTGCCAAAATGCCAATTGAACCAAGGATCGGTTTCGCCACGACTAACTAAGGATAAATTTTCGCGATCGAAGATTAACACCTGGGTTCCTAATTGAGGTTCCCACAACAGAGATTCACTAAAGGTAGTCACACCTAGCAAAAGTGACAGCATTTTCATCCGCATCGGTGGCATAAAAAACACCAGATACCTTTGAGTTAAAACAAAATCATGCATTATCGAGTAGCGATCTAGCTTAAAAGCAGTTTTTTGGATAATTTTGCCAGTAGCATCGCTTTTGTAGAGATTCAGTTGTACGGAACTGCCGATACTGATTCCAAAGTTAAAAATCTCGCCTGTTTGGAAATCGCGCTTGTAATGAGCAGAATAAGGTAATCCGTTATCCAAAGCGCCTAAATCATCCAATCCCTTCGTTTCTAAAGTTTGCAAATCAAGGGCATAAGGATTGGTTGCTTCCCATAAAGCCAACAATTTATCAGGTAAAGCCAACACTGAGGTATTTGCTGCATTCTTGATCTGTTGCCCCCAGCGCTTCCAGATGGGCCCAGGCGGATGCATCCCATAGACACCATAAAGAAACCTATCTGCTTGAGTTTCAGCTTGATATTCTGCTGTTTGCACATAGCGATAGACTCCGCTAGCTCCTGCATCTGTGAAATGGATGCCGAGAATTGCCCCATCTCCATCAAACCAGTGTCCAACGCGATTACCACCGCGTTCTAGCCGTGCGGGGCCATTGCGGTAAAGAGTGCCACGCAAGCCATCTGGAATTTTACCAGAAATAATTGACAGTTGAGTAAGGGGAAATTCTTTTGCTGGTTCTGCGATCGCACCAGCCCAAGATTTATTTATTGACTTTTTGGTAATAGTCTGCATATTCAAATATTGCCTGAATTGATCTAGACCGATTCTGACATTGTTGCAATTTTTGGCATTGCAGAGAAAGCGGGATGATTTAGCACCTGACAAAATTCCTTCCCTGCATCCTCTGCCAAACAATACTAAATTACTAATTGAAAACTAAAAAATCAGTCTTTTGATATAAGCTATATTTATTTTTCTATGCTCCATGTAAATAAACTGTACAAACTTTTGTTTGTAAATCTACCGTTTTACATAAAAACTCAAAGCAGATCGACTAAACAGGCAAAATATTATATAAAACATCTTCCTTTGGTATGAAACTATGTGTTTTATCAGGTGTTGGACATCTTAAAAATGCTAGGAAGAAAAGTAAGAAAAGTGGGTTTTAAAAGTAGGAAAAGTAGGAAAAAGAGGAAAAGTAGGAAAAGTAGGATGTTTTATAAAAACCGTTGACAAGCTTTTATAAAAATTGATATTTATAAGTACATCCAAGGCACAAATGCCTACGCACTTTTTTTTGGAGAAAATTATGACTAACGTTAATGAATTGACACAACTCACAAATCAAGAAGCTATTTTGGAAGAAATTAATGAAGAAGAATTAGACGGAGTAGTGGGAGGAGGATTATTCACAAGTCTACTTGATCCAACGGGCAATTTAGTCAAAAACTTGGGCGTAATTCTCGATATTTTTACAGGACAGCTTTCAGGGGGAGCGTAGCTTTAGGGTAATTGAGCTTTAGTCAGGAGTCAGAGTATTCTAACTCCTGACTTTTATCATATCACTTCTGTGTTCACAAAAAATTGATTTTTGCCAGAAGTCTGAAGTTGGAATTGACATTGAAGATTTGAGATTTTAGCGGTTCAATGCCGTAATAAAGATGCGTGATGTTGCCAACATTAGCAGTAGTTTGGCAAACATCGAACAAATGTTTTTATAGCTTTTATTGATAATTCATGTTTGTCGGATGGTAAATACTATACGACAATCTTTTTTGATGAAAAATCTTAATATGAAGCTTGTGTATTCTAGAAATATTAGTAATAAAACTAGAAAAAATTAGAGAAGTGAAAATTAAAAAATGAGAAAAGTAAGTTAGTTAGGAAAAGTAAGATATTTTTTATAATCTGTTGACAAATTATTAAATAAGCTGCTATTTGTAAATACATCTCAGACACAACATGTCTGCATACTTCTGGAGAAATTTATGACTACTATCAATCAAGTGAGTTTTCAATCCACCTGTAATCGAAAAGTTATTGTCGAGGAACTGATAGATGGCGAATTAAAAGGAATAGTGGGAGGTATTAGTATTGTTTTAGATTTTTCATCACAGATAAATGCGACTTCAACTGATGGTACTGATGCTGTTATTCAAGACTCCAATCAGGACATTGTGAATACGAAAACTAAGCAAAGAACACGCACAAGAAGAAGATTCACACTGATAAATGGAGTTGCACAAACAATAGATTCAACAGTGACTTCAGCCATTTAGCATTCACAGTAACTCAAACTAAATTCACGGTTTATGTACCCAATTGAAGGTACGTATCCCCAACTTATTTATAAGTTGGGGATATTATTTTATGAATAATTTAAGATGTTATTTTTTGCTTATAAAGCAAGAATTTGTGATACATATAGTTACTTTAAAAAACCTTATTTTTAGATAAACCTTTGACTTATCCTACCTTTTTTTAATTTCATTAATACCGATATTTGATATTTCTTAAAAGACTAATCTTTAAGAATTTTTCTACTAACTTCATCATTTCTTTATATAAAATATTTTGAAAAACCTGTATTGTTTAAACATAGTGAAATCCAAAACAAAACCAATAACAAATTGTCGTTAAGCACATTATACTAGTGCATCTTAACAACATATTTGATTGTAAAAATTTATAGATACTTATTATTTTAAGCATCTAAATATTTTTATTAATTGGTTAAGTGAAATCTTGATTTCACTATTCCAAAACCATTTTGTACAAGGAAGGAATTTTTATGTCAGTTGTAACACTTGAACAAGAAACACTCGCAGTTATGACCGAATTAGCTGATGAAGAAATCAGTGGAATTGTCGGCGGTGGACGCGGAATAGATATCGATACCAAAAATCAAGTTGGCGTTAATGCCAGAGGTAAGAACGTACAATCAAATGTTCAAGTTGGTAGCGGATCGGCAATTGGCGGAGGAAATGTTAAGATTTATCAAAATTCAAATCAAAGTATTGATAATAGCAGAGACCGTGTGTACTTCTAGTACTAATAGGTACTAGGTTATTTCCACTACATAGTAGGCTCATGTTGAGTTACTATTTCACTGTTCCAAAACCATTTTGTACAAGGAAGGAATTTTTATGTCAGTTGTAACACTTGAACAAGAAACACTCGCAGTTATGACCGAATTAGCTGATGAAGAAATCAGTGGAATTGTCGGCGGTGGACGCGGAATAGATATCGATACCAAAAATAAAGTTGGCGTTAATGCCAGAGGTAAGAACGTACAATCAAATGTTCAAGTTGGTAGCGGATCGGCAATTGGCGGAGGAGATGTTAAGATTTATCAAAACTCAAATCAAGAGATTGATAATAGCAGAGACCGTGTGTACTTCTAGTACTAATAGGTACTAGGTTATCTCCATAGTACGCTCATGTTGAGTTACTATTTCACTATTCCAAAACCATTTTGTACAAGGAAGGAATTTTTGTGTCAGTTGTAACACTTGAACAAGAAACACTCGCAGTTATGACCGAATTAGCTGATGAAGAAATCAGTGGAATTGTCGGCGGACGCGGAAGTGTCGATATCGATGCCAAGACTAAAATTGGTGTTAAAGCCAATGGTGGGAACGTACAATCAAATGTTCAAATTGCTGTCGGAGTAGCAATTGGAGGAAATGTTTATATTACTCAAAAATCAAATCAAGGGATTGATAATAGCAAAGACCGCGTGCGCTTCTAGTACTAATAGGTACTAGGTTATCTCCATAGCACGCTCATGTTGAGTTATCACCTCAACAAAAGTCACCTTAACGGTTTGTATTGCCAAAAATTTCTATATGTATGATTTGTATCATCGTTACAAATCAAAACAGCACTAAGCTAGTAAGCATGAAAGCTATGCATTATTTCGTTAGGACAGTTATTAAACAGTAATCCTTTGCCAATTGCTACGAACAACTGACAAAGGACTACAAACGACCCTTACGAATAAGCTACAGACATCTTATAACATAGTGGTCTGGCTATTATTGGCATCACAATCCTTTACAACGTTACACGAACATTGGCGGGTGTAAGCCGGATAACAACGAAAGGTCAAAAGGTAAGCGACCAATCATTATTATCCTTTACTTCTTACCCACCCGTCAATGTTTTCATATAAAGATTTCAAAATCGTTACTTTAACAAAAGTTACTCTTCGTCTACGCAAAATCGCAAAATTTAAAAATAAAAAATTTGATTTTCTCAGCTTTCGACCTTTCATCAGATGGTAGGTTGATTTTTGCATCTGAATTATTAGTATGCCAAAGCAAACAAAACATATCCGCCTTCCGCTAAAGATAGAAGGTAATTTTTTATTCAATTGTCAGCCTAATACCCAATTCCTTCTGAATGCAATGCAAATTGGGATGATTTATAGTGGTTAATCAAAAAAGCGACTTATTCCGCAAAGAAGCTTTAGAGCGTGCTTCTTCGCCGGAAGAACTAGATCAAATTATGCAGGTAGTCAGCCCGAAAAAGTGGCTACCTCTAGTTGCTGTTGGTTCGTTGGTGGCAGCGGGGCTGACTTGGAGTTTTTTAGGTCGAATCCCAATTACAGTAACGGGTACTGGAATAATAGTCTATCCCAGTACAATTACTTCATTCCAGTCACCGATCGCAGGTAAATTGCGAACAATCAATGTCCGGGTTGGCGACTATGTAAATAGAGGAGATGTGCTGGCGACGCTAGACCAAAGCGAACTGATGAAACAGCTACAATTAGTACGCTCTAAATTAGGGCAACTACAAACAGAAGATAGCGCTGCTAACTTAGTCCAAGGACAGCGGCAAAAGGCAGACAAAGAAGCGATTAAACAGCAACGCCAATCTTTGCAGCAAAACCTCCAGGCGGTACAGAAACTCACCCCGATTTTAAAAGAGAAAGGGCTAAATTCGATTCAACGCGATCGCGCCAATCAAACCCAAAGCTTACAAGCACTGCGGGATCTCTTACCTACCTTCAAACAGAGATTGACCAACCGCCAGCAGCTATTAAAAGAGGGAGCAATTT
Source organism: Nostoc sp. DedQUE07 (assembly GCF_034530975.2). Lineage (NCBI taxonomy): Bacteria > Bacillati > Cyanobacteriota > Cyanophyceae > Nostocales > Nostocaceae > Nostoc > Nostoc sp. DedQUE07. Next base: position 157,908 of record NZ_JAVRCC020000010.1, read on the forward strand.
CTGGCGATACAGTCTTACAGTCACAGCAAGACTACTTAAATGCTGTGACACAAATTAATGAAGCCGAATCGCAACTCAAGCAACTGGATGTCAAGGAAGCAGATGCTCAACGACAATACCTAGAGAATTTGAACTCAATTAAAGATTTGGAAGCGCAATTAAAGCAACTAGATAGCAAAGAAGCGACTGCGGCGCAACAAGACTTAGAAAGTGTAACCAACCGCAAAAAAGAAATCCAGGAAGTCCAGCGAAATATTGTTCAATTAGCACTGCAACTATCAAGCAACAGCTTAGTCAAGAGCAGTTACTCTGGACGAATTTTAGAAATCTCCGCAAGTCCCGGACAGGTTGTTTTACAGGGTACACCCATAGGAGCGATCGCTGCACAAAAGCGATCGGCTCAACCTGTGAGTGTGGCATTTTTTCCCGTTGGTAATGGTAAGCAAATTCAACCAGGGATGAAGTTACAAGTCACACCTAGCACAGTGCAACGCGAACGCTTTGGTGGCATCATCGGTGCTGTCACAGAAGTCTCAGCCTTTCCCGTGACTAAAGAAGGTGCATTAAGTGTAGTCGGCAATTCCGAATTCGTGGAAGCTTTGATGTCACAAGGGCCACAGATGCTAATTACTGCACGACTGCAACCAGACAATTCGACCTTCAGCGCCTACAAATGGTCTTCTTCCCAAGGGCCACAGATGAAAGTCACTTCTGGAACTACCACTTCAGTACAAGTCACTGTGGAAGAACGCGCCCCAATTACTTTTGTCCTGCCGATTCTGAGATCCTGGAGTGGCATTTCGTGATATTGGCGATAAGAGGAATGAGGAAGAAATTATTAAAAATTTTACCGATCGAATCAACCTTGAGGCTGTACTAGAGTGCGGAAATCACTTAAATAAGAATGCCTTTTATGGTACGGAGAAAACAATGTATCTAATTATTTGCGGAAAACACTAAAATGAATACGCGATCTACTGAAATGAGAAAGCAATATGCCTTTTTGCTTGCTGAATCTACCCAAATGAGTACGCGATTTACTGAAATGAGAAAGCAATATGCCTTTTTGCTTGCTGAATCTACCCAAATGAGAAAGCATTTAGGCAAAATGAGAAAGCAATATGCCTTTTTGCTTGCTAAATCTACTGAAATGAGAAAGCATTTAAGCAAAATGAGAAAGCAATATACCTTTTTACTTATTAGACCTCTTGCATAAGTCGAATCGACCCCCCTTAATCCCCCCTTATAAAGGGGGGAAACTTGAAGTCTTGCTCCCTCCCCTTAACAAGGGGAGGGTTGGGGAGGGATGATTCAAGGATTTTTGCAAGAGGTCTATTAATTTGGCTTCATCAATACAATCAAGACTTCCGAAGGGAAAAGTAGTGTAATACAGCAATTTTAGTCATGTTGAAAAATAGCTAAAAATTTACGTTTAAACGCTTAATTTAAGCCAAAATCCAAGTTTTAAAAAATATTTTTATGTTCTGGCGAAATCTGCAAAATATATTAGGGCGCTTGCCAAAAAACAAGCGGTGTCATACTCCTACTCTGCTGCAAATGGAGGTAGTAGAATGCGGCGCTGCTGCTTTGGGAATTATTCTCGGTTATTACAATCGCATTGTCCCACTAACAGAACTGAGGCAAGCGTGCGGTGTCTCGCGGGATGGAGTTAGTGCCTTAAATATCTTGAAGGCTGCCAGAAATTATCGACTCAACGCTAAAAGCTTTAAAACCAACTTAGCTGGCTTGTCGCAGTTAAAATTTCCCTACATTGTATTTTGGAACTTTAACCATTTTTTAGTAGTAGAGGGAATCGGCAAACAGCGAGTTTATCTCAATGACCCTGCTACTGGACGGCGCATCGTCTCCTTGGAAGAATTCAGTGGCGCTTACACGGGTGTGGTGCTAGTTCTAGAGCCTGGTTCGGAGTTTCAACGCAAAGGACGCAAGCCTAGTACAATCTTAGCTTTGTGGTCGCGGTTGCGAGGCTCCATTGGCGCATTACTTTACTGCGTGCTGGCAGGATTTTTGTTAGTAATTCCGGGACTGGCGCTACCTGCATTTTCCCAGGTATTTGTAGACAATGTATTGATTGAGCATCGGTATGAGTGGTTACGTCCCTTAATTTTAGGCATGATCTTCACAGCCGGACTCAGTGGATTTTTGACGCTGCTACAGTTGCAGTTTTTGCGTCAAATGAAAATTAAGTTGTCCGTGGGTATGGAGAGTCGGTATCTCTGGCACATTTTACGCCTACCCATGAGTTTTTACGATCAACGGTATGCTGGGGAAATCAGTAGCCGTATGGAACTCAACGACAGCATCGCTAATATGCTTTCGGGTGAATTAGCGACTACAGCGATCGCAACAGTATCAGTATTTATATATGTAGTAGTGATGCTGCAATATGATGTTGTACTAACTTTAATTGCGATCGCCTTTGTCGCGATCAACCTTGCCGCCTTGCAGTGGGTGAGACGGCGGCGCACAGATGCCAATATCAAACTCATCCAAGAACAGGGAAAAGTTCGCGGCGTAGAAATTTCTGGTCTTCAGAGTATGGAGACGCTAAAAGCATCTGGGTTAGAGTCAGATTTCTTCTCTCGCTGGGCGGGTCACTATGCCAAAGCTATCAACACCCAGCAGGAATTAGAGGAAACAAACCAGACAATAGGTGTTTTACCATCTTTTCTGTCAGCGATCGCTTCTATGCTGCTTTTAGCTGTAGGCGGTTTGCGAGTCATGGATGGAGCCTTGAGCATCGGTATGTTAATAGCTTTTCTCGGCATGATGCAAAGATTTTTCGCCCCAGTAAGTAATCTCATCAGCCTGGGAAGCGAACTCCAAGAGATGGAAGGTAATCTGACTCGCCTTGATGATGTCTTACGTAACCCCATTGATCGGCAGTTGCAGGAAAGAGGCAGGGGAGCAGGGGAGCAGGGGGGCAGGGGGGCAGGGGGAGCAGGGGAAGCAGGGGAAGAAAATATTTCCTTGTCGTCTTTGTCTCTCTTATCTCCTTACACTCTGCCCAAACTCCAGGGGTATATTGAATTATGCAATGTGACATTTGGCTATAGCCAAATTGCCCCGCCGTTGATTGAAAATTTTAATCTTTTGCTCCAGCCAGGGCAGCGAGTTGCCTTGGTGGGTGGGAGTGGTTCTGGTAAGTCTACTGTTGCCAAACTTTTATGTGGGCTGTACGAACCGTGGCAGGGAGAAATTCGATTCGACGGCAAACCCAGAGAGCAAATTTCTCGCCAGATACTAGCCAATTCTATTTCTGTCGTCGAGCAAGAGATTTTGTTATTTGCTGGCAGCGTCAGAGACAACTTGACGCTTTGGGATACTACCATACCTGAGAGTCATCTCGTCCGAGCTTGTCAAGACGCAGCGCTTCACGATGTCATCCTTTCACTGCCAGGAGGCTATCATGCTGACCTTTTGGAAGGTGCTACTAATTTGAGTGGTGGTCAGCGACAACGGCTTGAAATTGCCCGTGCTTTGGTGAATAATCCCAGTATCCTGATTATGGATGAAGCCACTAGCGCCCTGGATGCCGAAACAGAAAAGAACGTCAGTCGTAATCTGCGGTTGCGCGGTTGCACTTGTATCATCGTGGCGCATCGACTCTCGACTATCCGAGATTGTGATGAAATTATTGTCCTCGATCGCGGCAAGATAGTCCAACGGGGAAGCCATGCACAATTGCAGCAAGTTGAAGGGCCGTATTTACAATTGATTCGCAGTGAAGAAACAGAAGAGGCGGGGGAGCAGGGGAGCAGGGGAGCAGGGGAGCAGGGGAGGCAGGGGAGCAGAGGAGTAGGGGAAGAAATTACTCCCTTGTCTTCCTCATCCCTCTTATCGTTTGCAAATCTCAAAGGACAACACTATCGTTTTCAATGCAATGAATCGCTACTGCTAGATGACCCGGAGACAATTTGGCTAGTAAAATCTGGTTACTTGGCGCTATTTGCGATCGCAGTTAATGATGGCATTCCCGAAGGCACTCGTCGCTATTTATTTAGTAGCACAGCCGGACAGGCAATGTTTGCGATCGCACCAAGTTTAAAGGGTAAGCAGCAAGAGGTTTTAGCAGTATCGCTTGAGGAGACAGAAATTCTCAAAGTATCGAGAGCAGACTTTAACCAGTTGTTTGCTGACGCTAATAGAGAAGTAGTAACTCTGATAGAACGCTGGATTTATCAATTAGGTTCGGTACTTGCTGGGATCGCTACGCCAACGATACCAACATCGCTGCCAAAAATCCGCCAGTTCTCCTTAGTCGAAGACCAAATCTTCCAGCCGCATCAAATATCGTGGGTGCAAATTATCCAAGGGCGGGCTAGATGGATGGGGTTTGCAGAACTGCCGTTAACTTCTGCCTCTGGAATGTTGCCTTTGGCTGAAAATATGTGGTTGCAAGCAGATAACACTGTGGAGTTGAAAAGTGTTAACACCGCAGACATAGAAGATATCGATTGCTTGTTAGGTGGTTTGTCCCAACTACAAACTTACTTCCTTCACTGCATTAACCTGCTGCAACGGCAGGAGATGGATGCAGAATTACTGAGATTTCAAGCCAGAGAACGTCTTGAAAGCCAAGTGATGCAAGAGACGTTAGCAGAATTAGCATTTGTATTGCCACAGCCAAAGTCAGACAGACTAAATAATATAGGATTCAATAGTAGTCTTGATGCAACTGACCCAAATCAAGCCTTACTAATTGCTGCTGGTGCTGTGGGACGAGCATTAGGAATTAAGATTCGTCCGCCAGCTGCCTCAGAAGATTCTAATCGAGTCCAAGATCCTGTAGAAGCGATCGCCCGTGCTTCGCGTATCCGCTTGCGACGAATTCAGTTGCGGGAGAACTGGTGGCAAAAGGATTGCGGGGCGATGTTGGCATTTACGCTTGTCGATAAACTGCCAGTGGCACTATTACCAGTGTCTGATACACATTACAAACTCTACGTTCCTGGAGAACAAACGCCTATCTCTGTCGATGCCAACATAGCAGCAGCCCTAGCTAAGACTGCCTACGCATTCTATCGACCTTTACCCGATAAAAAACTGAAAACTTTTGATTTACTTCAGTTTGCTCTCCAAGGACATTACAAAGAACTAATTATAGTTTTAGTAATGGGAATTACCATCAGTCTGTTAGGAATGCTGACACCTCAAGCTACGGCTATCCTAATCGACAAAGCAATCCCAGATGCCGATCGAGGCTTGTTGAGCCAAATTGCTGTTGGTTTGGTGGCTGCTGCCTTTGGCGGAACGCTGTTTCAACTAGCCCTTGGGTTTGCCACCATTAGGCTAGAAACTTTTGCCGATTCCTCCACCCAAGCCGCAGTCTGGGATCGATTGTTAAACTTGAAGGTTTCCTTTTTTCGCTCTTACTCAGTTGGTGACTTGGATTCTAGAGTCACGGCTATTACTCAAATTCGCCAGCGACTGGGTAACACAGTCTTAAAAACAATCTTCTCCAGTTTGTTTTCCTTATTGAATCTGGGATTGTTATTTTACTATAATGTTTCCTTAGCTCTCATAGCTTGTGCAGTGGCACTGGTAAATATTGCCGTCACTATCATCTCTGGTAGTCTTATTGTCCGTAAAGTTCGCCCATTACTAGAGCTACAAGGACAAATCTTTGGCGTAATGGTGCAGTTAATTAATGGAGTTGCCAAACTCCGAATCGCCAAAGCTGAAACCCGCGCCTTTGCTTACTGGGGTAAACAGTATACGCATCAACTAAAATTAATGCTGAGTACCCAAGGCATTGAAGATAGCCTCGCCGTAATCAATCAAGTATTACCTGTGTTAACCACTGCTGCCCTCTTCTGGTTTGCTACTAGCTTAATTGGGCAATCTCAAACTCCTGGAGGAGGTGGTTTATCCACTGGCACTTTCTTAGCATTCAACGTTGCTTTTGGCACGTTTATTAACGGAGCCACTAGCTTAAGCAGCACAGTTGTGGAAGTTTTGCAAGTTTTACCCTTGTGGCAACGGGCCCAACCAATTTTGCAAGCTGAACCGGAAATTAGTTCTGCTCAAGCAGATCCGGGTAGGTTATCGGGCAAATTAGTTGTAGATCGGGTAACTTTCCGCTATCGCGATGATGGGCCCTTGACGCTGGATAATGTCAACATTCGTGCTGAACCAGGAGAATTTATTGCCATTGTTGGGCCTTCTGGTAGCGGTAAATCAACTTTATTGAGGTTGCTTTTGGGGTTTGAATTTGCCAAATCTGGCACGATTTACTACGACGGGCAAGACTTAACTTCTTTGGATGTCCATGCTGTACGCCGTCAATTGGGTGTGGTACTGCAAAATAGTCGGTTGATGTCAGCCTCTATTTTCGAGAATATTGCCAGTGGTGCCTTGGTGACGATGGACGAAGCTTGGGCAGCAGCCCAGATGGCAGGTTTTGCAGATGATCTTGCAGCAATGCCGATGCAGATGCATACAATCGTCAGTGAGGGAGGTAGTAATCTTTCTGGTGGACAACGACAACGGTTGTTGATTGCTAGGGCGTTGGTGTTGAAACCCCGGATTTTGCTATTCGATGAAGCGACTAGCGCTTTAGATAACAGAACCCAGGCAATTGTCAGTGAAAGTTTACAACAATTAAAAGTAACTAGGGTTGCGATCGCTCATCGCCTCAGTACTATTCAAAACGCTGACCGAATTTACGTACTTGCAAATGGCAAAGTAGTGCAGCAGGGTAGTTTTGTTGAACTAGCAAATCAATCAGGGCTATTTGCACAATTGATGATGCAACAGTTGCTTTAATATCATGTCCGCTTGATTGCTTATTAAACCCGAAGAACCCCACCCCGCCAAAGCTGTGCTTTGTCTCCCCTCCCCGCTCTTCGGGAGGGGCTGGGGGTGGGGTTCTTTTATTATGGGTAATTTGGCGGACTTGATATAACTGTGTATTGGGAAGATAGTAAATAACTGAATTAACTTCGCTCCTATTTAAGCTTGCTCTCGTAATTTTTTTGAGTAATTTATTCTTTGCAAATCTCCTACTCTGGTAAAAAATGCTGAAACTATTAAGATTAGAAGCATCTGCCTACTGAATATTCACTAATTTTTCCCAGCCATGCCTCTGTCACGCCTAGTAACGCTGATTGTCGGTCTGATCGTCATTTTGGGGCTAGCCCTATGGCTAATTGATTCCCTCTCACGCCTCTATTGGCAATTATCCTATTCGCCGTTGCTAGGCAATTTACTGCTGTTGCTGCTGATTCTCCTGATTGGAGCCTTGGTTGCCGCTTTTGTTTATTATGTATTGGTGATTAGATCGGGAGAAAAGCGATCGCGTCGCAATCCGAAGCGAGCGACTGCGGCACAAATTCCGGCTGCTAAATCTGACGCAGCTTCTACAACTCTCCAGGCTGTGCGGCAACAGGTAGCGCAAATTCAAGATGAAGTCACACGTCAAGCTTTATTAAGTCGATCGCGAGAGATTGAAGCCAACCTCGCACGTGGTGAAATTCAAGTAGTGGTATTTGGTACGGGGAGTGCTGGTAAAACTTCTCTAGTTAATGCGATTATGGGACGCATGGTCGGTCAGGTGGATGCACCGATGGGTACAACTCAGGTTGGAGAAACCTATTGTTTGCGGTTGAAGGGATTAGAACGCAAAATTTTAATTACAGATACGCCGGGGATTTTAGAAGCAGGAGTGGCGGGAACGGAACGGGAACAAATGGCGCGAGAACTGGCGACAGAAGCAGATTTACTGTTGTTTGTGGTAGATAATGACTTACGACGCTCAGAATATGAGCCGTTGCGGGGGTTGGCAGAAATTGGCAAGCGATCGCTTCTAGTTCTCAACAAAACTGATTTATATACAGATGAAGATAAAGAATCCATCCTTGCGAGATTGCGTCAACGGGTACGGGGATTTATTGCTACTAATGATGTGGTAGCGATCGCTGCTAATCCCCAACCTGCACAACTCGAAACTGGCGAAACCTTCCAGCCAGAACCGGATATTGTTCCTTTGCTGCGGCGCACGGCTGCTGTTTTACGTGCTGAAGGTGAAGATTTAGTAGCAGATAATATTCTTTTGCAATCTCTGCGATTGGGAGACGAAGCGCGAAAACTCATCGATGGGCAGCGTCGCCGTCAAGCTGACAAAATCGTAGAACGGTTTCAATGGATTGGTGCTGGTGTGGTATCAGTCACGCCAATACCAGTTGTAGATTTATTGGCCACAGCCGCAGTCAACGCTCAAATGGTTGTGGAAATTGGTAGAGTGTATGGCTGTGAATTGAATATGGAACGGGGACGAGAATTAGCTCTTTCTTTAGCGAAAACCATCGCCAGTTTGGGCATTGTCAAAGGAGCAATTCAATTATTATCTACAGCCTTGCAACTCAATGTTGCCACCTTTCTGGTTGGTAGAGCAATTCAAGGCGTGACAGCAGCTTATTTAACGCGAATTGCCGGTAAAAGTTTCATTGAATATTTTCGTCATGACCAAGATTGGGGTGATGGTGGAATGACAGAAGTTGTGCAGAAACAGTTTCAAATTAATCGCAGAGATGAATTTATTAAAGCTTTTATTCAGGAAGCGATCGCACGGGTAGTGAAGCCATTACAAGATAAATCTGAGGTGGTTGAACATGATGAAGAAGTCAATAGCTAAATATTGTTAGTTTTATGACCATAAGCGATATCATCTGTGTGTAGTGTTATACGCTTACTAGAAATCAGGAGTGCAATGAAGCTTCAGCAACTAGTAATTGTCAGTGCAGTATTTGTTTTGGCGGCTGTGCCAAAAATTGCGCTTGCAGATGAAGTGTGGAATAGCGGCTATGGCAGGGTGGTTTATCAAAGCGATCGCGGTAAAACTGCTATATGGACTTATCCAGGAGGAACTATCTTCATTGAAGGGCTAGCTGGAGTAACGAGCAATCGTGGAATTTATCATGGCTATTGGGTTGGTAACTCCAATGTCAAATGTGATACGTCACGAGAAGATGGGTCAGGCAAGTTGAGCAACACCTGGGGACGATTTTCAATCCGCTTTCTGGTTCCTAATTTTCCCATGCCCTGGGAAGCAAGATGGAGCTATTGCGAGGGCGAACCTACTTTCTCTTGGAACGGAACCCCGCCAAAGCAAGCTTCAGTTCAACGTTAAAGTTTATTGACTTTTGTGGCTAAAATTCCCCAAACCTGACTGCAACCATTTGAGTTGATGACTGATATCATGTTCGCCTAATTAGTTATAATTCTTGCATCTGTGCAAAAACCAAAAAACCCTCTTTCCCCCTGCCCCCTGCGTTCTTAATGATAAGTCTTTCACCGGACATGATATCATACGTCATCGTGCAGGTTTCGACGCTTGCTTGGCGTATTCTTCTATCAGGAGAGCATAGTCTTCGTAATTGGGCAGGGTCTCGAAACTATGAACCGCAGAGGTCGTCGCCCATAGCAGCTTTTCCCTCGTCCAAGTTTCAATGAAAGGCGTGAACCATGACGCATCGTCCAGCATCGTCGCACGAAGGTTGACGAACTCATCTATTCCTTCCGGGTGAGTAAACATCCAACTCATGCAGTGCGGGCAGAAGTAATGGCGGGTCGCGCCGTGTAAACCGCCGATGGTCGGCTGACCTTTCAGTATTGAGAACCCAACGCTTGGAATCGCAACGCTTAAAGAAAAAGCGCTAGCGGTCATTCGCTGACAACCCGTGCAGTGGCAAGCCATCGTCAGCAGAGGCGGGGCACTTACCTGAAACCGTATCTGTCCGCAACGGCATCCACCTTCCCAGGGTAAATTCCAGTCGTTCACGATCTGCCGCCTCCGTTCGCTATTCATGTTCCATTCATAATTAACAATAATATTTCATGGATTATCTGCAAATACAAAAAAGGGAAGAGAAAGCAATATGCAATTGAATAGTGTTATCGCAAATCGTGTCCAACATTGGGGAGTATTTTGCAGCAAATCGACGCACGATTTTTTCGTACTTGTTAGGCAACCCCATAGGCAGAAAACAACTAATTCTTTAGATAGAAGCCTCCGGTAAATATCAGTTTTAGCATGAAATAATTATCCTAATTAATTTTCGGAAAACAATAGTGGGTAGCGCATTGGAGCTTAATTACTGGGCTTTTTAATCATGGCTAGGCTGTATTTTAATTATTTGTGCAAGCAGGGCAATCTGTTTGTCATAAAACTTAGGAGATGATGAAAATGACAATTAATCATGGGATCTTATCGCAACTAGGTGATGGTGATAGTTATTCAGTAGCAGGCGATGTAACCACCTTTAAAGCTACGAGCGAACAAACTGATGGCAAGTATGCACTGTTTGAAGTAGTACTTGCACCCCAACTAGGCCCGCCGCCACATATTCATAGTCGAGAAGATGAAGCATTCTACATTCTTGAAGGTTCGATTGAGTTTTATCTTGATGAACAAACAGTTGTAGCAACTCCCGGAACCTTCTTACATTCTCCTAAAGGTCAACTCCATAGTTTTAAAAATATTGGTTCTGCACCAGCTAAAATGCTGATTTGGGCTACTCCAGGTGGAATAGAAAAGTTTTTTGCACAAGTCGGAACTAAAGTAGAGAATTCATCAGTTCCACCGTTACCTATAACTCAAGAATTGATTGACAGGATATTAGCAACTGCTCCAAAATATGGAATTACAATTGTTCTTCCTGAAACTGATAATTCTCCATAAAAATCAAACTTTAAACCCGAAAAAATTTCGGGTTTAAGGATTATTTAGTTAATCTGATACTCAGTATAATTTATATCAAGGTGAGGCATCAACCCCCCTTGTTTCATTACACTACCACAAACTTCCGACTATCCAACGCTGGCTCATACTTGAATGGCACGCTTGAATAACTTTAAGCTATGGTGAATAAGGCTATAGCTTTTAATGACCATCAAGCAGTAATGGTATGGGTCAGAGTTGGCTTATAGATCGCTCATATAAATACTGAGTTCACTCAGTATCTAAGCAGGCTGACCTGATATCACCAAAAAGCGATCGCGATATACTGAATATAAATTGTGAAAGGAAATAGACCTAATGACCTATCCTGATAATCAGAGTCTGCCAGACAATCAACCGTATAAAATTTACGAATTTAAAAAAAATAATCAAGAAAAAATACCTGGTTATTTAGTAGTTAGTACTGCGAAACTGAACGTTGAGACAGAAGAAGACAATTCTCATAGATATTTCTCATCAGTTGCGAATAAAAAGTTTTTTAATATCAATGATGGAAAAGCTGAACCTTCAGCCCAAGAAATGATTGAGAAAATTTCTAAAAGTTTGCAATCAAGCCCCGACCCAGAAATAATTATAAATATTCATGGATATAGTTCTACACCATCGGATACAGAGACGGGGTGTAGAAAGATTTATGAATATGTTAATACGCATATTGAACAACCAAATAAATATATTTTTATCGGATACAGATGGCCATCAGAAAATCCTATAAAAACGGATGAGTCCGGTTCCTTTAGACAAAAGCTAATCAACGCACTTTCTTCTCTACCAACTTTACTAGCTATTAATTTAGCTTTAGGACTAACAATTAGTGTATGCTCTGCCATAGCTTTATTATTCCTAAATATTGTGAGTAATAGTGCTGTCCACTTTTTCACAGCGATGTTAATTTTATCTGGTATTGTATCTTCAATTATCTTTACACTAATTATTCTCAGGATATCTACTTATTTTCGTGATATTTACAGAGCAAGTAATTATGGAACTACAGATTTAGTTGAATTGATCAGACAGTTAGATTATACAGCAAAACTTTCCCCAAATAAGCGTATTAAATTATCTTTTATTAGTCATAGTATGGGGTGTTTTGTAGTAACAGATGTGATTCGGATTCTCTCTGATGTTTTTGATGTTAAATCTATTAATAAAAAACCGAATTCGGATATTGGTAATGTATTTCGATTAGGCAGACTTGTATTAGTTGCACCTGATATCCCTGTAGAAAGTATCTTGCCAGGACGTGCTAATTTTCTTCGTTCTTCTTTACGTCGTTGTGAAGAAGCTTATATATTTTGTAATGAAGGCGACCTAGCATTACGATTTACCTCTACTGCCGCAAATTATTTTAGTTTCCCAGCGCGAACTCGTATTAGTGGGTACAGGCTTGGGAATATAACAGTTAAACATTTCAACAATAAAAATGATTCAGTGGGTCACACACCCAGATATGGAGTTGTTAATTTACACAAACAAGACTATGGCAAAGGTTACAGCCTTGATAATCCTTATAAATATTTAGAAATTCGTTCTTCTAGTAGCGAACATAGAAAATTTGAAGAGATAACTGAAATGTCAGAAGACTTGGTACAACCCGCAGATTTATTTACATATTTTGACTGTACAGATTATAAAGATGACCGGATGAAGCAGATCGGAATAGTTAGTTCTGCCATCCAAAAGCCAGCGATAAATTTTGGTAATTATATTTTACTCACCTTGGCATTTATTCGGAAGTCTTTTAAGAATACAGATCCTCAAGGTGTTGATACCCACACGGGCTATTTTGAAGGTGCTTTTAGTCAGAAAGCTATCTATGAATTAGCTTTTTTAGGATTTCAAGGATTTTTGCAATCTTTGTCAATTGAAGGAGATGAGTCCGAGCAAATTAGTATTTTTTCTCAAAAATGCCACGAAAAGCAAATTCAAGTGATTCTTGCGCCGCAAATATATCAACAAAAGACTCAAGATTAGACAAGAAATTGCTAAGTCAAGGGGAAAGGGTAAGTAGGTCGGTGTAAATAATTATTGGGATAAGGCAGGGGGCAGGGGGAGAAAGAGTTTGAGGCTTATTTACTTTCCTTCACACAGTTTGGTTTTATTGCACCGACTTACTTAAAAGTTAAGAAAAATTGTAGGTTGGGTGAAGCAAAGCGCAACCCAACAAAGGCATTTTGTTTGCGAAGTATTTTTTTCCTAAAAAAATGTTTTTTATACGCAAAAATACTTAAAAAAAATTAACTTATATTTTAGTGTCAAAATTATGGTTATTTATTTCTAAAGTATTCCGGAAACAGGAGGGAATGTCAGAAAAACTAGATAAAAGGACTTACTGAGTAACCAGGTCATGACCCACCACATAATCGGTAAATTACTACAAGGGCGTTACCAAGTTGTCCAAAGCCTCGGTGCAGGGGTGTTTGGACAAACATACATTGCTGTAGATGTAGATTATCCAGAGAATCCCAAATGCGTTATTAAGCAGATTAAAGTTAGCAGTTCCGAATCTGGCTATTTGGAGATGTTGAGGTTACTGTTTCTGACTGAAACCCAAACCCTCAAGCTTCTAGGAAGCCATGACCAAATTCCTGAATTTATCGCCTGTTTTGAAGAAAACGAGCGATTTTATATAGTGCAAGAGTGTATTGAAGGACATGCGCTGACTGCGGAATTGCCCATCGATAGCCAATGGGGCTGTCTGTGGAGTGAGAGCGAAGTTGTAAAATTTTTGATAGATGTCTTAGGTATTCTAGAATTTGTTCACTCTCAAGGCGTTATCCATTGCGATATCAAGCCGGAAAACTTGATTAGACGTACTGTTGATAACAAGTTAGTTATGATTGACTTTGGCTCAATCCAGTCGATCGATTTTGGCATAGGTGCAGAATTGCCCATTTATAGAATTCCCGTCACTTCATTGGGATACATACCGCCAGAACAATTTATTGGTCAGACACAGCCCAACAGTGATATTTATGCTTTGGGTATGATTGCTATTCAGGCTTTAACAGGGCTAGAACCACTACAATTAAAAACCGATCCTTCTACTAATGAAATTTTTTGGCGTTCTCAAAACACGCCAGTTAACGATTATTTAGCTGCTGTTCTCAGCCAAATGATCCGCTACAATTACCAAGACCGCTTTCAGTCTGCGGGTGAAGTGTTGCGGGTACTCAAACAAATAATCTGGGAACCTCAGCCATCAGAAACATTAGAGGAAGATTCTCAATTTTCCCTAGAAGTAGCGAAAAATTCTGCATCTGGAAAATTATCCCCATTATTAACGGGAATGAAAGTAGGATTGGCAGCTAATTCTTTAGTGATGGGATTTGGTGTATATTCTTTAGTTAATACTGCGCCTGCATATTCAGAAACAGATACTTTATATAAAGCCACAAAAGAATATCAAGCCGGAGATTTAGAAGAAGCGATCGCACTTGCTAAATCAATCCCTTCTCACAGCAATGTTTATCCAGAAGCGCAAGCCACAATTGAAGAATGGCAAGAACAATGGCAAGTAGCTGCACAGCAATACGAAATAGCACAACTAGCTTTTCAAGAGAGCAGATGGTCAGATGTTCTTCATGCTGCTGCCAAAGTTCCAAAGATTGCATATTGGCAATCTAAAACAGATAAAATAGTTCAGAAAGCATCTGTCAACATTGAAATACAGACGCAAGATTTATTAGCAAAAGCTTACGAAAAAGCTGCTGACAAAGATTTTTCTGCCGCCTTACAATATCTACGTCAAATTCCTCAAGAAAGTCGTGCTGGGGCTTTAGTTCAAGACAAGTTAGCTGAATATAATCGAAAACGGCAGATCAGAGCAGCCTACTTTTTACAGAAAGCCTATAAAAAAGCATCTATTGGTGATTTCGATCGAGCTGTAAAATTTCTCCGAAATATTCCCAACGATACTTTAGTTTATGCTCAAGCTCAAGTCAAATTGAATGAGTATACCCAAAAACAACGCGTGGTAGCTGACTATCAAAAGATAGCTTCTGCAAAAAGAACAAATTTATTTGTTCCGAAAAAGTCAGTTACTAAAATTGAATCTCTTCAAGAAGTAAATTACTTGCAAGAGGTTAATATTCGGTAGGTTTGGTAATTCGTAATTCGTAATTCGTAACACTTTGTACGTTTGCGTAGTATGTCGCAAACAGACACTGCACTTAGCTTGCTTTCCTGTAAAGGTACGATGAGATAAGGGAATAAGGGAAATAACCCATGCCCAATACCCTCTAGTTTTTACCAAGGAACCACACCGTTTTCATCAAAAAATCCTCCGCTAGAACCATCATCAGGTAGAGTAGCGAGTCTTACTGCTGCGATCGCACCCTGCTCAACAGTGCGATACCCTTGGTATTGATTAATGTCAGTTGCCGTAAAACCAGGATCGGCAGCATTGATTTTAATTGGGGTATCTTTAAGTTCAGCAGCCAATAAAACTGTGATTGCATTCACTGCTGTTTTGGATGAGTTATAAGCAAGAAACTTAAAATCAGCGAATTCGTAATTGGGATCGGAGTTCAGAGTCAGAGAACCTAAACCACTTGATAAATTCACTATTCGCCCTGCTTTTGATTTCTTTAAAAATGGCAACAACGCTTTTGTAACTGCAAACAATCCAAATACATTCGTTTCATAAGTATGTCGCAGTGTTTCAATATCAACTTGACTAGGTGGAAGGCGTAGTTTACCGCCGTAGGCATCGCCATCACTTATTATTCCAGCATTGTTCACAAGAATATCAAGTTTTCCAAATTCGCTCTCGATTTGTTTAGCCGCAGAGTCGATTGTTTTTTGGTCGCTCACATCAAGTTGAATTGTTCGGGTATCGATCTGGCTAAGACGAAGTTTATTCGCTGCTTCTTCACCACGTCCTATATCTCTTGAACCAACAAGAACAGTAGCACCTCTAGAACCTAGTTGGCGGGCAATCTCATATCCAATACCTTTGTTTGCGCCTGTAATCAGCGCAACTTTGCCTTTTAAATCTTCTGACATATTGCTTCTCTATTTTGCTCGGCACTGACAACTTTTACTATCTTTGAGCAAGTTTAGTGTATAAGTAGTGTGTATCAACACAATATTTGAGATTTAGTAATCCTACACAAGTAGCGATCGCCTGTCATATTTGCACCAGTACTAATTCACACCTCAGATAGCTGTTGAGAAAATATTTGCAGCTTAAAGTAGCAATTGACTCAAAAATTCTTGCAGAAGGTAGATATGCAAACCAAACAGCTTGGCAATTCAGAGCTTAACATTACCCCAATCGGCTTTGGTGCTTGGGCGATTGGTGGCGGTGAATGGGCTTTTGGCTGGGGAGAGCAAGATGACCAAGAATCGATCGCGGCGATCGATCGCGCTCTTGACCTCGGCGTTAATTGGATTGACACCGCAGCTATTTATGGTTTAGGGCATTCTGAAGAGGTTGTTGCTAAGGCGCTCAAAGGTCGATCTAGTCGCCCTTACATTTTCACGAAATGCTCAATGATCTGGGATGAAAAGGGCGAAATTGCTCGCAGTTTGAAAGCGGATTCTTTGCGGCGGGAGGTTGAAGCCAGTCTGCGCCGACTAGACGTTGAAACCATCGACCTTTACCAAATCCACTGGCCCAACCCTGACTCAGAAATCGAAGAAGGCTGGACAACTTTGGCCAAGCTCAAGGATGAGGGTAAGGTTCGCTATATCGGAGTTTCCAATTTCAATGTCGAACAGTTGAAACGTATCCAAGAGATTGCACCAATTACGTCATTGCAACCGCCTTATTCGCTGGTGAAGCCGGATGTCGAAAAGGAGATTCTGCCTTTTTGTAAGGAAAATAACATAGGTGTGATTGTTTATTCACCTATGCAATCTGGTTTGCTTACAGGAAAGATGACACCTGAGCGAGTTGCTAATTTCCCAGATAATGATTGGCGCAAAAACAATAGTGAATTTCAGGAGCCACGTCTATCTCGTAACCTGAAGTTAGTCGAAGTGTTGCAACACATTGGTCAACAACACGATCGCTCGCCAGGTGAAGTAGCGATCGCTTGGACTTTAAATAATCCGGCGGTGACTGCGGCGATCGTTGGCGGACGCAATCCCAAGCAGGTAGAAGGAATCATTGGTGCTGGAGAATTTCGCCTCAATCAGCAGGAACTAAATGATATTGATACTTTCCTGCGCGAGAATCCATAAAATCTCTGCTGGAAAACCTGATAAACCCCACGACTTAAGCCGGGGGTTTATTCATACTTTTATTTTGTTGCTACGCCGATAATATGAGGACTAACAATTGGCAATTGCGCATCAAATCGCTCATAATTGATGCTACTAAAACCAGCCTTTCCTAATGCTATCCAAATTTCTTTATCTGGATGACAACCATCACCTATTGCTTTCCCAATTGGACTAATTGTGTTTTGTACTTGTCGCAATAAACTTCCTTGAGGTGCGGCGACACGTTCAATAAATAAGAAGCGTCCGCCTGGTTTAAGTACTCTTAAAATTGCCTGCAATGTATAATCTATATTCGGCACAGAGCATAAAAATAATGTACTAACAACAGTATCGATGCTGTTATCTTCGGCATCTAACCATTCGGCATTACCAATGCGGAGGTCGATATTTAAACCCAGTTTTTCTGCTTGTTTTTGAAGAGAAGAATGCCTATGTGAATTTGGCTCGATTCCTATCCAATGGATATCTTTAGGATAGTAGGGTAAGTTAGCGCCTATTCTGGGGCCAATTTCTAAAACTTTACCTTGGAGATTAGCAAAAAGAGAACGTTGGCGATCGCTGACTATTTTATCATATTTACTACTATTTGAAGCCATCATCCAGGCAAAAAAATGTTTACCAAGGTTTGCAAAAATATTATTTTTTGAATCTCCAATAATTTGGTTTACAGTCATTATCTACTTCCTAATTTTTGAGCCGAGAAATTGGGGTGCTAAATAACCATTTGATAGCCTCAAGGTACAATACTTCGTGTTTGTTGTACCTCACCCATTAGACTCACCTGATAGGATGAATTTAATTAACGTATTACGCGTAGCACAGGAACCGTAAGATATCACAGAAAGAACAAAAGGATAGAGGCGTTTATATATACGATGATCGGCGATCGCCTGAGAAAATCTAATATAACTGCGGATGTTATAATCCAAAGTGGGTTTTGCAAAACAGCGTTTATTGAACTCCAATCGCTCTCATGAAGTACGAGATACCAAATTGGCAGCGGTAGTAACTTAAATTATACGACGAATAGTGACAGAGAAATTAACTCAAAACAATTGTTTCATCCAAGAAAAACTATGAGCTTTAAACTTCAAGCTTTGCAACTTCCGACTCTCCAGAAAAAATCCGAAGGGCCAATTGTAACTGCTTGGCAGAAATTTCTTTTAGATTATGACTTCCCGATTGCTGCCGTTGATGGGGATTTTGGGAATATTACAACTCAAGCAACGCGTGATTATCAGACTAGTAATGCTTTAACAGTAACGGGAATTGTCGATACAGCTACTTATAAAAAAGCGCTAGAGCAAGGTTTTGCAATTTATTTTGCTATCTACACCGATGCCGGGAATAAATTCTTAACCTATCTTAACTTTGGAGTAAATGAGGTCAAAGATTTACAAAAAAGTTTAACAGCGATCGGTCGTTTGAATCCGCCGTTAGTAGCTGATGGAGACTTTGGCCCCAACAGTACAAAAGGACTAGCCGAAACTTATAAAATCAGAGACGTCAATTTTCGAGCCGAGTTAGCTCAACAGCTTTCTAATACAACAAAAACCAAGCTTGGCATTGATTTGGAGTTGGCTTTAGACAACATAACTGAATATGCCAAAAGATTAAGACAACGACTGAGTGGAAAAGCCTGGGTTAATTTTTTCCCAGACAGCGACTCAATTGATGATTTAGCTTCTCCCTTTCGTCAAAAAGTACAAGCTTTTGAGCAAGCCTTAAAAAATGCCGGAGCTAATATCGATATATCTTCAGTATTTCGCCCTTCAGAACGAGCTTATTTAATGCACTATGCTTTTCGTATTAGCAATAATGAAATTGCTGCCAAAGATGTTCCACCGATGCCTAATGTAGATATTAATTGGCTACATTACACCAATGCTGGTTCTGTCCAAGCTGCTAAAGAAATGGTGTCTGCTTATAATATTGCTTTTCGACCTGTTCTTACCTCTCGTCATACCCAAAGATTAGCAATTGATTGGGAAATTACTTGGTCAGGAACCTTAAATATCAAAAACGCTAACGGAACGACAGTCAGCATCAATCAGCCACGAACGAGTTATGAAAATTCTACTTTATGGCAAGTTGGGCGTTCTTACGGTGTGATTAAATTATCTAGCGATCGCCCCCACTGGTCACATGATGGACATTAATGGCTAGAGGAACCGCATATATGGAGAACGCAGTTCCAAAGTTCAGAGTAGAATGACTTGATAAAAATTCCAGATTGGAACAAGGAAAACTCCACAAAGGCTTCAAAATAACTCTTTGTGGGGGATTTCTATTTGCGTCTCCCAATCTCTGCATATTTTTTGAGTACGGTAAACCGTATTTGCTCATTAGTTCACAAAGATTAATTAAATTGTTAAGTTTAGTTACATAAATAAGTAAAAAAATACTGCAAACATTGCTAAATGGGAGAAATTATGAGAAACAATAGTATACTTGAAGACCCAGACAAGCCGAATAACTTTGCCTTATCGTTAGCGAGTCTTCTCCCAAAGAGATGTAAGGGCTAACGAGCATCATGAGCCTTACAGCCCATCGTAGACATTGCTCAGATGCGAATATACCAGCATTTTTGACCAGTCTTTAATCAAGTTTCTCAAAGCGTTAAGGAAAATGAGAAACAGAGGAGAATGGGTAAAACCAATGCCCTATGCCCCATACACAATTTTCAAGTTAGTTTCATTATTTCAGGATTGGTAACATTTATGGGAATTAAAGAACAGCCTAAGTCACCTCGGTTTCGGATCGTCGCTAATATATTACTGGCAGTATCAGGGCTATTCTTGCTCTTAAATTTATTTTTGCCTAATTTATTTGCTTCTGGCCCGACTGGTGTTCCTTACAGCTTGTTTATTCATCAAGTACAGGAAGGGGAAGTCAACCGCGTTTCCGTTGGTCAAAACCAGATCCTCTACCAAATAAAAACAGAAAATGCCGAGCCGGGTCAGGTGTTTGCAACTACACCCATCTTTGATTTGGAGTTACCCAAACTCTTAGAAGAAAAGGGAGTTGAGTTTGCTGCTACACCGCCACCTAAGAATACTTGGTTTACAACCCTGTTAAGTTGGGTGATTCCACCACTGATTTTTATTGGGATTTGGCAGTTCTTTCTTGCACGTGGTGCTGGTGGCGGTGGCCCTCAAGGTGCCCTTTCGATTGGTAAGAGCAAAGCTAAGGTTTACGTTGAAGGCGAATCCGCTAAAATCACCTTTGCAGATGTGGCTGGGGTAGAAGAAGCGAAAACTGAGTTAGTAGAAATTGTAGATTTCCTCAAGACTCCGGCACGGTTTACGCAAATTGGCGCTAGGATTCCCAAAGGTGTGTTGTTAGTTGGCCCTCCAGGTACTGGTAAAACACTTTTAGCGAAAGCCGTAGCAGGAGAAGCAGGAGTTCCATTTTTCAGCATCTCTGGTTCCGAGTTTGTCGAATTGTTTGTCGGTGTCGGTTCTTCCAGAGTGCGGGATTTGTTTGAACAGGCTAAAAAACAAGCTCCCTGTATTGTATTCATTGATGAATTGGATGCGATCGGTAAGTCTCGTAGCAGTAACGGCTTCTACGGTGGTAACGACGAGCGCGAACAAACCCTCAACCAATTACTAACTGAGATGGATGGGTTTGCAGCTGGGGATGCAACAGTAATTGTACTAGCAGCGACCAATCGCCCGGAAACTCTAGACCCGGCATTGCTGCGTCCAGGTCGCTTTGACCGCCAAGTGTTGGTAGACCGTCCCGATTTATCTGGCCGTGAAGCAATTCTCAAGATTCACGCTCAAAAGGTCAAATTAGGAGATGATGTAGATTTAAAAGCGATCGCTACTCGTACCCCTGGTTTTGCTGGCGCAGATTTGGCAAACTTGGTAAACGAAGCCGCATTATTGGCAGCGCGCAATCTGCGTGAAAAGGTTGCTCAAGAAGACTTTGCCGAAGCAATTGAGCGGGTAGTTGCCGGTTTAGAGAAGAAGAGTCGCGTGATGAACGAGACTGAGAAAAAGATTGTTGCATACCATGAAGTTGGTCACGCAATGGTTGGGGCGCTCACAACCGGAAACGGTCGTGTAGAAAAGATTTCGATTATTCCTCGTGGGATGGCAGCTTTGGGCTACACTCTGCAATTACCAACTGAAGACCGCTTTTTGATGAATGAAGATGAACTGCGGGGTCAGATTGCAACTTTGTTGGGTGGACGTTCCGCCGAAGAGGTTGTGTTTAACAGTATTACCACAGGTGCTTCCAACGATTTGCAACGAGCAACTGACTTGGCAGAACGGATGGTAACAGCTTATGGTATGAGCAAAGTCTTAGGGCCATTAGCTTATCAACAAGGACAACAAGCAGCATTTTTGGGTAATGGTGCGCCGAATCCTCGGAGATTGGTAAGTGAAGATACAGCGAAAGCGATTGATATCGAAGTCAAGGAAATCGTGGAAACAGCCCACGAACAAGCCCTAGAGATTCTCAGACAGAATCGAGACTTGCTAGAAGCGATCGCTACTCAGCTCTTAGAAACAGAGGTCATTGAAGGCGAAAAACTGCACGATTTATTGAGTCAAGTTAAACCCGTAGCTAATTCGTAATTCGTAATTCGTAATTCATACATAGAGGGACGCAGAAGATAACTTTGCGTCCCTCTGCGTTAAACCTCTGCGTTCCTTTGCGTTTCAGAAATGCCACTTATCGCAATACAAATACCAGCTAGCAAAAATGCTAATCCACCCCCAACAGCACCAAAAAAAGGTGTTATTACTTGCAGTTGGGGAAATATAACGCCAAACAAACTCATTGCTAAAGCAAACCCACCAAAATACATCCCAATTCCTAATCCCGCCCATCGCTGGGGTACTTGCCCTAAAGCAAAAGGAATTGCCCCGTTGACAATTAAACTAAAGCTCGCAACGATCAACACAATTAGTGGAATTTGTGCGCCCAGAGATATCATTATCAATAACGAAGGGATGATTGCACAGATCCCACAAAGCATTGCTTGACTATTACCAATTTTAACGGCAAAAATTCCTGCTGGTATGCTGGCAATTGCGATCGCTATTCCAATCCAAACCATTTGCATATCAATATTATCAGTATTCAGTTGGGTCTTGAGTACTTTACCCAAGACATCCATGAGAAATCGGATACCCCAGGCGACACCAAAACCAGTTCCTAAAATCAACGCCAATTTCTCTAAGGGCAACTTTACTGTTTCTGCTTGGTGTCTATCTACTGGTACTTCTGGGGGATTGACTAAGCGAAACACGGCTGCCGCCCCCAGCATCACAAAAGAACTGATCGCAAAAGTATAAACTGGGCCTAAACTCAGAATAAACTTGTAGCTTATTGGTTTAAAAGCTCCAATCACACCGCCTGTTAAAGTGACAAAACTTGCTGTTAAAGGTAACTGGGCTGGTTTTGAATACATCCCCAATAGGCACATAACTGGAGAACGAAATATTGTCATTGCCAATGCCCAAGCTACCAATACTATAGGTAAGAGCGATCGCATCACGGTAGTAGGCGGGATCAAACTTACAACGCATGGTATAGCAATAAACAAAGCCGATGCCAGAATCATACCTACTGAGATAAAAGGAAACCGAGTTCCTACCCAGCGTCTAGCTTGGTCTGAAAGTCCACCCATCACTGGTTCCAGCACCGCACCCAAAGCATTTTCGACTAGCACCAAACCAACTGCCAGTGAAGCAGGAAAACTAAACTGAGTCAAAAGTTGCGGTAAATAGATATTATAAATTAACCACGAGAGGGTAATTGCTCCCTGCACAGCTGCCAACACCCAAACTTGCACCCATAAAATATTCAGATGAGATTTCGAGGTAGTCAAGTCGCTTCGCTCCAATTAAAAATTAAAAATTATTAATTAAAAATTTCAAGACGCTCTCTACGAGACGCTGCGCCTAGCTTGCTTCTTTGCAGGAGTACGTGGACTCGCTAACACTACGCTATCTATCATTGTTAGCTCTGTACCAAAATTAATTAATTAAAAATAGAAAAATTTTTAATTTTTAACTTTTAATTTTTAATTCCAAAAAGGTCATCAGGAGATGGGAAGTGGGGATTTAAACTGCAAACTCGCTCTGCTCACGGCAGAAGAAGAGGGGGAAAGGGAAAAGGTTAAAGGGAAAAGGACAGATATTCTCCTTTCCCCTTTCACCCTTCCCCTTTAACCCTTCCTTGTGCCTCCTGCCTCTCTTTGTTAATACTCTGGAACTGAAGGATCGATTTCTCGACTCCAAGCGGTAATTCCGCCTTTAACATTTGTCCCGACAATCCCGGATTCCTTGAGAATGGCGAGAGCTTTTGCCGATCGCCCGCCCATCTTACAATGAGCAATTAGGCGGTGGCCGTTCAATATTTCCTTCACCTTAGCAACGCCATTCCCATTTTCAATGTCTGGTAAGGGCACCAACACTGAACCCGGAATCTTGGCAATGTCGTACTCATGGGGGTTGCGGACATCCAGCAGTACAAAATCCTTTGCACCGCTATCCAGCAACTCTTTCAAATCCTTGACGGTCATTTCTTGACTTTCCATCTGCTGTTTTGCCTCCTCTGCCTTAGCTTGTGGAATCCCGCAGAATTCTTCGTAGTCTATCAGCTTTTCAATCACTGGGCGAATCGGGTTCGGACGCAGCTTTAACTCCCGAAATTTCATATCCAAGGCGTTGTATAGCAGCAATCGTCCGCTAAGAGTGTTGCCTTGTCCCAGAATGATTTTAACAGCTTCGGTTGCCTGGATTAAACCAATAATTCCTGGCAAAATTCCCAAAACGCCACCTTCTGCACAAGAAGGAACCATTCCTGGTGGTGGTGGTTCTGGGAAAAGGTCACGATAATTCGGGCCACCTTCGTAATTAAATACAGTAGCTTGCCCTTCAAAGCGTAAAATTGAACCGTAGACGTTGGGCTTATTCAGCAATACGCAGGCGTCGTTAACTAGATATCTGGTGGGGAAGTTATCAGTACCATCCACGACGATATCGTAAGGTTGAATCAGTTCCAAGGCGTTTTCGGAAGTCAGACGAGTTTCGTATAAATCAACCTGACAATAGGGGTTAATCTCGTGAATCCGGTTTTTTGCCGATTCAATCTTAGGTTTACCCACCCAGGATGTCCCGTGAATTACTTGGCGTTGCAGATTAGAAGTATCGACAATATCAAAATCGACAATTCCGATGCGTCCAATACCCGCCGCCGCCAAATATAAAAGTAGTGGTGAACCGAGTCCGCCTGTACCGATACACATTACACTAGCGGCTTTCAGGCGCTTCTGTCCCTCTAGTCCTACTTCCGGTAAAATCAGGTGTCGGGAGTAGCGTTCGTAATCGTCTTTGCTTAACTGGATTTCGTCCAGATTGGGATTGAGCATAGCAGTTATGATGTGGGAAAGCGGAATATTAATCCTATCGAAAAACTGGATCTTATATCATGTCCGCTTGATTGCTTATTAAACCCGAAGAACCCCACCCCGCCAAAGCTGTGCTTTGTCTCCCCTCCCCGCTTTTCGGGAGGGGTTGGGGGTGGGGTTCTTTTATTATGGGTAATTTGGCGGACATGATATTATATGGAGATACGAGTGGGAAAGACGAATTTTCATCTGTGATAGCGGCGAAAACCGCGATGAGTGACTGTCTTTAAACTAAGCCAGTTATTTTATATTTTCAATTGCCTCTATTTGAAACTGATGAGTATCATCAAGGCTCCAGCTTTGTAGTTCTCCAGCTTTGCCGTTTTGGACGGAAACTATTATATACGAGTATCCCTGCCAAGCGTATAGGCGATCGCATTCTGAGGGTATAGCAGGATGATCTGGATGAGAATGAAAAATCCCGATAATGTTCAATGAGCGATCGCGTGCTTCCCTTTGTGTTTTTAACATAACTTCGGGTGCGATCGTATATTGCCGTCTTTTACTTTCTGTTGTGCCTTCCCCTGGAAATTCAGCAGCCGCTTTTGTATTCCAAGCATTTTCTGTTGGCATGACTTCTACCACAGTTTTGCCCTCACTAGCCAGATAGCCCAAAATTATACCACAGCACTCATCTGGGTAGGTGCTTTCGGCATGGGTGCGGATGATTTGCAAGTGTTCTTGGCTAAGTTGGATCATGTCTGCGTTTGTAATTCTAGCAACTTCTAACAATTTTTGCTTAATGCGTATGCTAGCAAAAACCGCAGGCGATCTTAGATAGTTAAGAGAATAGTTGGATAATTACTACGTAAAAGCCTTGAAATAAGGTGAATCGTAGAGAAATATTACTTTCCTTCAAGAGGGAAGAAATGAAAGTATGCCAAAAATGTCAAATTTCGCTAAATTCTTTGTACCCTAAAAATGTACAAACCGTAGGTTTAGAACTGAAAGTTACTGAAAAAATCGATTTAGATAGGTAGAAAGTTATGGCAAATATCAATGGCACTAACGGTAATGATACTCTCTATGGGACAACGAGTGATGACCTGATTAATGGTTTAGCAGGTGACGATAAACTATATGGTAAGAGAAGCTACGACATCCTCAACGGCGATGCTGGTAACGATTACTTGAATGTTGACTATTCATCAGGCAATACTACCCTCAACGGTGGCACTGGTGATGATACATTGAATGCTGAACATTCATCAGGCAATAACTTGCTCTTTGGAGGCGATGGTAATGATACTTTTTTGACCTCTAACGATATTGTCTCAACCTCTAACTCCTATATCTTCTATGGTAATAACACCCTTAACGGTGGCAATGGGAATGACACCTTTTATTACGATAAGGTAATTAGTTATGTTAATGACTTGACAACTGGTGGCGGCGGCAAGGATAAATTTGTTTACGCTGGCGGCAAGGGCGCTTCTGGTATCATTACCATCACTGATTTCGGTGGCATTGGTAAAAACTCAAACCCATTAGCATCGGTAATTGCTGAAGCAGATACCTTGCAATTTACAGGAGATGAACAATTCACTGCCAGAAATTTGCAATTAACTCAAAATGGTAAAAATTTAGAAATCACCTTTGAAGGCAAAGGTGGTGTCAAAGTAGTCTTGCAAAACTTTGCCCTGGAAAACCTAGACAATTTAGCCCAGGTTGGCAATATCGTGTTTGATGGGCAAACTAGTATCACAGACAGCTTTGATGTCTTCAATGCCGACTCTACCCAAAGCACTATCTTTAACAAGAACACAGTCACCTTCCTTAACGACCTCGACAACAATGTCAATGGCTTTGACAACTCAGATGATGTGATTAATGGTCAAGGAGGTGATGACATCATTGACGGTAAAGGTGGCAATGACGTTTTGAGGGGTGGTGTAACAGGAAATGATACTCTCATTGGTAGTGCTGGTGACGATACCTTGAGTGGTAGCGATTCATCAGGCGATAAGCTACTGAATGGGGGTGATGGCAATGATTTTCTCTCCGTCTCTAGCTCCTCTCCCGATCAGCAATACTCCTTCCCGCAACAAGACTCGGCTGACAAAAACACCCTTAACGGTGGTACTGGTGAAGATACCTTGGATGCCAGCAATTCACCAGCCGATAACCTGCTCTTTGGGGGCGATGGCAATGATTCTCTTTCCGTTTCTGGCGCTTTTGGTAATAATACTCTCAACGGTGGTAATGGCGATGATATCCTCATAGATGGCAATGGCAAAAATATCTTCACAGGTGGCGGTGGTAAAGATAAATTTGTTTACAACTCTTTCCTTTACAACAATAGTAAGATTGCTGATTTCGGTGCCGTAGGTAAAGGGACAAACCCGACAGCAGCAGTCATTGGGGAAGTAGACACCCTAACATTTCAAGGTGTAGGCTTGACTGCCAAAAATCTGCTGTTGACTCAGAATGGCAACAATCTGGAAATCACCTTTTCTGGGGTGTTTGGTAGTCGCAAACTCATCCTGGAAAACTTCGCTCTGGAAAACCTGGATAACCTAAGCTTATCTACAGGAGCCACTGTAGACGTGGGCAATATTCTTTTTTATGGGCAAACTACCATCACAGATAGCTTTGATGTCTTCAATGCCAACTCTACCCAAAGCACTATCTTCAAAAAGAACACTGTCACCTTTCTTAATGACCTCGACAATAATGTTAACGGCTTTGACAACTCAGATGATGTGATTAATGGTCAAGGGGGTGATGACATCATTGATGGCAAAAGTGGCAACGATCTTTTGAGGGGTGGTGCGGGCAATAATACTCTCAACGGTGGTGCTGGTAATGATACCTTGAATGTTGACTATTCACTAGGCGATAATTTGCTCTTTGGGGGCGATGGCAATGATTTTCTCTTTGCCTCTGGCTACCAGTACGACTCCGGCCCCTTGTACGCATACGATCTTCTCTGGTTAGGAAATAATACCCTCAACGGTGGTGCTGGTAACGATACCTTGAGTGCTAGGGGTTCAAAGGGCGATAACCTGCTTTCTGGGGGCGATGGTAATGATTCTCTTGACATCTCTGGCTATGAGTCTGGAAGTTCCAGTCAGTACTACTACACCTCCACTAACTCTGTCGCGTCTGGTAATAACACCCTCAATGGTGGTGCTGGTGATGATACCTTGGGTGCTAGCGGTTCAAGAGGCGATAACCTGCTTTTTGGGGGCGATGGCAATGATTTTCTTAACATCTCTGGCTATGAGACTCGAGGTGGCGACTTCTACAACAACTCTGTCGCGTCTGGCAATAACACCCTTAACGGTGGCGCTGGTGATGATACCTTAGATGCTAGCGGTTCGACAGGCGATAATCTGCTCTCTGGCGGCGATGGTAATGATGCCTTCTATCTAAGCTTCTTATCCGAATATAATGACCCCTCTGATTCTGATTTGGTGACACAAACGGTAGATGGAGGTAAGGGTAACGATGTGTTGTCCGTCAATTTTGGCAATCCTACCGCAGGAATCACGACAACATTCAATGCCACTACTAACATTGGCTCAATTACGATGGGCACATATAGCGTTAGCTACAAGAATATAGAACGATTAAATATTTCAGGTTCAGAGTACAATTTTTCAGGTTCACAGTCCGATGACAACATTGTGGGAAGCAATGGCAACGATACACTCTCTGGGAGCAATGGTGGCAAAGATACGATAGATGGGGGTAAGGGTGACGATTTGTTGTCCATCGATTACAGCTATTATGCTACAGGGGGGATCACAACGACATTTAATGCCAGTACTAAGGTTGGCTTAATTACGGCGGGCACGAATAGCGTTAGCTACAAGAATATCGAACAATTAAATATCTCAGGTTCACAGTACGATGATAACATTGTGGGGAACGATGGCGACGATACGCTCTCCACAAATGGTAGTGGCAATGATACGATAGATGGGGGTAAGGGTGACGATGTGTTGTCCGGCAATTACAGGTTTGCTAGCAAAGGAATCACAACCACATTCAATGCCAGTACTAACATTGGCCTAATTACAGCCGGCACGAATACCGTTAGTTACAAGAATATCGAACGATTAAATATCTCAGGTACAGAGTACGATGACAACATTGTGGGGAACGATGGCAACGATACGCTCTCCGGGAGCAATGATGATTACAATGGTGGTAACAGTGGCAATGATACGATAGATGGGGGTAAGGGTGACGATTTGTACTCCGTTAATCTTAACTTTTCTACCGGAGGAATCACAACGACATACAATGCCAGTACTAACATTGGCTCAATTACGGCAGGCACGGATGGGGTTAGCTACAAGAATATCGAGCGATTAAATATCTCAGGTACAGAGTACGATGACAACATTGTGGGGAGCAATGGCAACGATACGCTCTATGGCAATCGTGGCAATGGTGACAATGATACGATTATTGGCGGTGCAGGTAATGATAGCTTGAGTGCTGGTGTCTATTCAGGCAATAACCTACTCTCTGGGGATGATGGTAATGATATCCTCACAGGTGGCGAGGGTAGTGATAGCCTTTATGGAGGAGCTAGTACTGATACGTTTGTTTTCAATAGTTATTATGGAAGTGTTGATACTATTTATGACTTCAACGCCACCAATGAAATAATTCAGGTATCGGCTGCTGGTTTTGAGAACGAGTTATCGCAGTCATCGTTATCATTATCATACGGTAGTCCGTTTATAATCGAAACATCTCCAAGGTTCTCAATAGGTTCACTTTTCCCTAATCAGTTTACAATTGGAATATCTGCAACCACAAGCGATCAACGATTTATCTATGACAATATTACGGGTGCACTATATTTTGACGCCGATGGCAGTGCAGGTGAATTTACTCAGGTAAAGTTTGCACAACTTTTGGGTAGTGTGACACTAACTGAAAACAACTTTGTGGTTGTTTAATCTTAAGCTAGCGCTCTTTGATCGCTCTAGCATGGAATGGGAGGTACTTAAAACAGCACCTCCCATTCGATTGTTCAATGCAATTAGTGCTAACAGAGAGTAAATGTTGGGTTTGGTTCCTTAACTTTCGGCATGGGTGCGGATGGTTTGCACTATTCTTGGTTAAGTTATATCATGTCCGGTAAATCACTTACGATTAAGCTCCGATGTTAATCCACCAA
>NZ_JAVRCC020000011.1:0-13321 GCF_034530975.2 Nostoc sp. DedQUE07
ATTCTTGATGCACTAATATTTAGTGTGCCTCATTAACCTCAAATCTGCTGTAAGAATTTAGCGATGTCTACGACGGGCTACGCCTACGCACATTCATATCTTGTTACAAAACGGTCTTCCCAAACCTTAAGCACATTTGTATTAATAGGAACAACCAATGTAAACAAGAAAAAATTAATCTTGGAGGGAAAAGAGAATTATGGTGGCACTGACCGGTTATCAAATAAATGAACTAATTTATTCGGGATCTAAAACCCTAGTGCATCGCGGCATTAGAGAATCAGATAAAAAACCAGTAGTAATTAAATTGTTGCGACGTGAGTATCCGACATTTTATGAACTCGTGCGGTTCCGCAATCAGTACACCATTGCCAAAAATCTAGACATTGACGGCATTATCAAAACTTATAGCCTGGAGAACTATCAAAACAGCTATGCCTTAGTTATGGAAGATTTGGGAGGGATTTCTCTCCAAGAAGAGATGGCGAGGTGGGGAGATGGGGGGATGGGGAGAACTGCTGATGGGTTGGAGACATTTTTTCACATTGCTTTGCAAATTGTCTCCATTCTTGATGGACTGTATCACAATCGGGTGATTCACAAAGACATCAAACCCGCTAACATTTTGATCAACCCTGCCACAAAAGATATAAGACTGATCGATTTTAGTATCGCCTCCTTACTTTCTAGAGAAACGCAAACTCTGACTAATCCAAATATTTTAGAAGGGACGTTAGCATACCTTTCTCCCGAACAAACTGGACGAATGAACCGGGGAATTGACTATCGCAGCGACTTTTATTCCTTGGGTGTCACCTTTTTTGAACTCCTCACCGGAGAGTTACCTTTCAAATCTGATGAACCGATGGAGTTGGTGTATTGTCATTTGGCAAAGCTTCCTCCACAGGTACATAGTCTCAATCCTGAAATTCCGCCAATTCTGTCTGAAATCATTGGCAAACTGATGGCAAAAAACGCCGAAGATAGATATCAAAGTACATTGGGGTTGAAGTATGACTTAGAAATTTGCTGGCGTCAGTGGCGAGAAACTGGCAGGATTGATGTCTTTGAGTTAGGAGTGCGTGATATTTGCGATCGCTTCATCATCCCAGAAAAACTCTATGGTCGGCAAGCAGAAGTAGAAAGCTTACTCGCAGCATTTGATAGAGTCGCTAACCCCCCTGAATCCCTCCTTGCTAAGGGGGGACTAAGGGGGGTAGAAATGATTTTAGTAGCAGGTTTCTCTGGTATTGGAAAAACTGCCGTTGTTAACGAAGTTCATAAACCCATTGTGCGACAGCGGGGTTATTTTATCAAAGGAAAATACGATCAATTTCAACGCAATATTCCTTTAAAAGCTTTTGTCCAAGCATTTCGAGATTTGATGGGGCAATTACTGAGTGAAACCGATGCCCAACTCGAACAATGGAAAGCCAAAATTATGACAGCTTTGGGTGAAAATGCTCAAGTAATTATTGAAGTTATTCCCGAACTAGAAAAAATTATTGGACAACAACCGCCAGTACCCGAACTTTCAGGGATTGCTGGACAAAATCGCTTCAATTTACTGTTTCAAAAATTTCTTCAGGTTTTCACAACCAAAGAACATCCATTAGTAATATTTTTGGATGATTTACAATGGGCAGATTCAGCATCTCTAAAGTTTATGCAATTACTAATTAGTGAAAGCGAAATTCACTATATGTTAGTTATTGGTGCTTATCGAGACAATGAAGTATATCCAGCACATACTTTGATGTTAACCTTAGCAAAAATTCGTAAAAATGGGGCAAACTTTAATACTATTACTTTAGCTTCTCTCAATTATACAGATTTAAATCATATAATTACTGATACTCTAAAATCTAACTTAGAGGTTGCTCTACCTCTCACAGACTTAGTATATCAAAAAACTCAAGGCAATCCCTTATTTACTAATCAGTTTCTTAAGTTTCTACACGAAGAGAAGTTAATTAACTATAACTTTGATATCGGTCATTGGCAGTGCGATCTTGCTCAGGTTAGAGCATTAGCATTTACTGAGGATGTGGTAGAGTTTATGGTGCTTCAGTTACAGAAGTTACCAGAAGCAACTCAAAAAGTTTTGCAGCTTGCAGCTTCTATTGATAATCAGTTTGACCTAGCAACTCTCGCAATTGTCTATGAAAAATCTCTATCAGATACAGCAATAGACTTATGGAAAGCTTTGCAAGAAGGTTTAATCATACCCACCACTGAAGTTTACAAGTTTTATCAACAGGAATTAGAAGAATCTATAATTACTTCTGATTCCTCAATGCTCAATTCTACTTCCTGCTCCTACAAGTTTTTGCACGATCGCGTTCAACAAGCTGCTTATTCTCTAATTCCTGAAAATCAAAAGCAGACAGTACACCTCAAAATTGGGCAATTAATGTTGAGGAATATCTCGCTTGAAGAACGCGAAGGACATTTGTTTAAATTAGTCAATCAGTTAAACTTAGGAGTTGAATTAATTACTCAACCAGAGGAACGAGAAGAACTGGCAAAATTAAATCTAACTGCAAGTCATAAAGCCAAAATTTCCACTGCTTATGAAGCCGCTGTAGAATACACAAATTTTGGAATTAAGTTACTCACAGAAGATTGTTGGCAACATCAGTATGACTTGGCTTTAAAACTGTACTCAACCTCTGCCGAAGTCGCCCATCTTAACGGTGATTTTGAACAGATGGAAAAATGTATACAAGTAATATTACAACATGGCAAAACACCGATCGATCGAGTCAAAGCCTACGAAGTCAGAATCTTATCTCAGGTAGCACAAAACAGAATGTGGGAAGCTATAAAAACGGGACTTCATGTTCTCAAGATATTGGGAATAGAACTGCCCGAACAGCCAACACCAGAAGATATTAACCGCGGACTACAGGAAACACAATTAGCTTTAGATGGTAAATCTATTGAAGGGTTACTAGAGTTAAAATTAATGACTGAGCCAGATAAGTTAGCAGCCATGAATATTTTGACAAATATTGCTGCTGCCGCTTATTTAGTTATCCCAGAACTCTATCCCTTAATATTATTTAAACAGGTTAATTTATCCCTCAATTATGGAAATACCGCTAATTCACTTTATGGATATTCATCTTATGGGCTGATTCTTGGCGGGATTGTAGGAGACATTGATTCAGGTTATCAATTCGGTCAACTAAGTCTAAAACTATTAGATAAATTAAATGCTAAAGAATTCATAGCTAAAACATATATGATTGTTTATGGCTGTTTGAATCATTGGAAGAAGCATCTTAATGAACTTTTACTTCCTATACAATCAGCTTATTATAGCGGGGTAGAAACAGGAGATTTAGAATTTGCAGGTTACTGTGCATGTAATTATTCTTTGAGTTCATATTTTGCTGGTAAAGAATTATCTTCTCTAGCACAGGAAATAGGAAATTATAGTCAAGGACTCGCACAAATTCGTCAAGAACCATCCTTACATAAAAATGAACTCTATCGGCAAGTAGTGCTTAACTTACTCTCAAAAAATCAAAACCCTTGCCGCTTAATCGGTGATGCTTACAATGAAGAAACCATGTTGCCGCTTCATCTCCAAGGCAACGATCAAACTATGATTTGTTCGTTGTATTTTAATAAATTGGTTCTTTGTTATTTATTTGCTGAGTATACTCATGCTATTGAAAATGCTGACTTAGTACAGAATTATTTAGAAAGTCTTCTTGGAAGTATTATTTTTGCTCTATTTCATTTTTATGATTCTCTGAGCCAATTAGCCGTATATTATGATGCTTCTGAAGATAAGCAAGTATTCATTCTCAAAAAGGTTACAGCAAATCAGGAAAAAATGCAGAACTGGGCGGCTCATGCGCCGATGAATCATTTACATAAGTTTCATTTAGTGGAGGCTGAACGCTATCGTATTCTCGGCGAATATATTCAAGCAATGGAAATGTATAATCGCGCCATTCAGGGAGCTAAAGAAAATGAATATATTCAAGAAGAAGCTCTGGCTAACGAACTCGCTGCCAAATTTTATTTGGGATGGGGTAAAGAGCAAATTGCCCAAACCTATCTGATAAACGCTTACTACTGCTATGTTCGTTGGGGCGCTAAAGCCAAAGTCTATGATTTAGAAAAACGTTATCCTCAATTACTTGCCCAGATTCTCCAATGGGAAACAATTCGCCTTAATCCTACAGAAATAGCATCTACTCTCCATAACATGTCCCTATCTACTTTTACTGCTGATACGACAATTTCATCCAGCAGCGCCAGCATTTCAGATGCTTTAGATTTAGCAAGTGTTCTTAAAGCCTCTCAAGCACTGTCTAGCGAAATTCATTTAGAGAAGTTGCTCTCTACATTAATGCAAGTGGTGATGGAGAATACTGGAGCGAAAAAATCTGCTTTAATTTTACTTAAAGATAATATTTGGGTGATTGAAGCAATCGCAACATCTCAGCAAGTGCCAACTATTCTGCAATCTATTCCCATTGAGTTCAGCCAAGATATTCCTCTGACTCCAATTAACTATGTCAAACGCACCTTAGAAACATTGGTAATAGATGATGCAACTGCGAACAATTCCTTCACCTCCGACTCATATATTATCCGACAACAACCGAAGAGTTTGCTGTGTACTCCAATTCTCCATCAAGGGAAGTTAATCGGCATCCTTTACTTAGAAAATAATCTAATTGCTGGAGTGTTTACTCATGATAGATTGCAAGTAATCAACCTATTGTGTTCACAAGCTGCAATCTCTTTAGAAAACGCTTCTCTCTATCAGCGATCGCAAGAGAATGCCCAACAATTAGAACACTCGCTTACAGATTTAAAACAAATGCAACTACAACTGGTACAAAGTGAGAAAATGTCAGCATTAGGTAATTTGGTTGCAGGTGTAGCCCACGAAATCAATAACCCTGTAGGCTTTATTGCAGGTAATATTCAACCTGCTGTTGATTTAGTCGAAGATTTGTTTAACCTCATCGAGCTTTATCAAGAAAAGTTTCCAAATCCGGGTGTAGAAATTGAAGAAAAAATTGCCGAACTTGACCTAGAATATATCCGAGAAGATTTGCCAAAAATGATTTCTTCGATGAAATTAGGTATCGATCGAATTCGGAGTATTAGCAATAGTTTGCGAACCTTTTCCAGAGCAGATACAGAAAACAAAGTTGCTTTTAATATTCACGATGGTATCGACAGTGCAATTTTGATTCTGAAGCATCGTTTAAAAGCATCAGAACTACATCCAGATATTAAAGTAGTGAAAAAATACGGGGATATATCTTTAGTAAAATGTTTTCCTGGACAACTTAATCAAGTATTTATGAATTTATTGGCAAATGCCATTGATGCTTTAGAGGAGTCCAATATTGGACATAATTTTCACGACATTAATAATAAAATTGAGATTAAAACTTGTTTGAGTGAAGACAAAGAGCGAGTTTTAATTTACATTCAAGATAATGGGATGGGAATGTCTGATGAAGTTAAACAAAAGATTTTTGACCATTTATTTACAACTAAATCTGTCGGTAAAGGTACAGGATTAGGATTAGCGATCGCTCGGCAAATTATTGTAGAAAAACATGGCGGTACTCTAGATGTTAATTCCGTACAGGGAGAGGGTACAGAATTTGTGATTCAAATTCCAATTTAAAATTACCCCTCTTGGCGCGGGTAGCCAAAGCTAAGATGGCTGCCAATGAGTGTGTAGAAGTCATTTGGCGCGTGTGCGGCACCCCCTGCACAACCTGGAACCTTGCATTTATCGCTAACAGTTTGGGCGACTTTTGAAAGCTTGGTAGTGTGTGGTGTCATGTCCCATCCTTCACCACCATAGCTGCTTGTGGTTTTTTCAATATTATGCAAAACGATCGCTTCCAGCTGCCAACCATTGATTTTACACTCGCCCAAACGATAAATTTTAGACAATGCTGGATCTGATAAAGCTAAACGTAACTCTTTTTCTATTTGCGTGAAGTCAGGCTTTTCCGGCTGCATCTGCAAGTAAGCAAGCAATTCTGCGGCTGATGTGCCAGTTCTAAAAAACACCAATGCGTAACCGTCTCCCCCAGAAACGACTCTCCAATCAACTAAGGTGAGTTCTGGTGACTGCGCCAGCGCTACAATCAATGAAGTGTCAGTTTGGTTATTTGTGCCAGTTATCCCACCATAACCAGACTCGATGCCAAAATTGCGATCGCAAACACCAATAATTTGCCAGACATAGTGTGCAACAGTAACTATAGGTTCATCTCTTTGTATACCTGACACTACTTCAGCATAGTTGCTCTGGTCAACATACAAATCGTAAGAACCTGGAGTATTGGAGTTTCCACATGGCGCATTGATTAATTTGCCAACAAAGTGGCAATGTTTAAAGCCAGACAGTGGATGCTGGCGTACCAAAGCCGCAAGGCGTTCAGCATCAGACAAAGCAAAAGTGGCACTGAAGTAGTAGTGAGGGCCTTGTCTGCACTCTTTGATTTCCCAGAACCAATCCTGAAATTTACTCACTATATAAAGATAAATACAACGACATAACGACCAAGATAACTGGTGATAGATAAGATCGAACACCCAGGATATAGCGGTTTTCGCTTAGGTGCAGTACATTTTTGACCTCACTTCCATTCCTCTCTCCTAAAAGGAGAGAGGCTTTGAATCTTACTCCCCAACGCTAGTAGGGAAGGGGTTGGGGGTTAGGTCTGTACTGCACTCAACTGAGAACCGCTATATAATCTCTAAGCGATCGCTGTGACGTGTCGGGTTGCTGACAGACTCACCCAAAAAAACGCTCATAATTGTCATGGCTACCGATCCAAAACCATGTCACTGTGTCTTGTTCCAAAACTCCAAGTGCTCGACAGCCTCGCGTTACCCTCACTGACCAAATCCCTTCCTGATTGTTGATGCACTTGAAATGTAAAGACGGGTGAAATGGATTTTCTGCCCACAGCTTATATGCTTTCCTGGCACTTTGCCTAATTTCGCTGCTCAACTGTCGATACTCAGACCAAAAGGAAGGAAGTACTGCTGACTTCATAGCTGGTCGTAGTTCATTGCAGTAGCTTGTCCCTCTGCAATTTCTTGTTTGGCTTGTTTAGCAGCAGTAATAAGTTTTGATTGTGTTCTCTGAAACGATTCATTCCATCTGATTTCATCTTGCAGATCATGAATGTACTCTCGCAGATGCTCTGCAATCCGATCTTGCACCTCAATGGGTAAAGATTCCATCATTTTGATTACGGTGGTAATTGCTGCTGACGACATGGTGAATTGCTCTTGTACAACACTTTGCTCTTAAAGCTAACACCGATCGCCTCTCTCTATTCATCAAGCTCTCATGCCTAACGACATCATTGACTCTAATCCAAACGCAATGAGCAAGTGTGGTGCGTAGCCGTAGCCCGTCGTAGACATCGCTCAAATACCCAATTATTTTAAAATGTTCAACAAATGCAATGTTAGCTTGTGCCACTACTTAATAATAGTCACGATACCTGACTAGAATAAGTACTTGCTGTACTTAATGTAGTGGAAAAGACTTCTTATTGATGAGATAGTTGTCAGTATTTTGCCAATAGCTGCGGTTGAACTTAGTTCCCATCGCTCCATAGATTTGGCTTCCATGCTATGGCCTGCCATATTACGAATAGATCCGATTGCTTGTGAGATATCACGTTGTTTAGTGTTAATGAAACTATAAGCAGTTCCCAAATCATCCCTGTAAGCATACAAAACACCGTTGGCTAATTCTGAAATGCCAGACTTTGCTCCAATTTTTTTTACGTCAATAGTTCCAATTTCAATAGAAAGCCTTCTCAAAATATCCTCGTAAGCTCTTCTTGAACATTCGATAGCACTTCTTGGGTTATCTTGATAAGTAAGAAGACTAGCTACCAATTCCTCAAGTTCACTGTGGGTAAGCCATTGGAAGACCTCATCACCAAGGACTCTGTTTAAGTAAAGTCTTACTCCTACATCATCTAGCAAATCTCTAGAAAAATCTTCTGTTAGCTCTTTTACCTCTAATTCATACTCTTTGATGATTAAAGATCCTTTAGCATCAATTAAATTGCAGGTCTTAGCCCACAGACTTAGCAACTCGAAAATTGCTTTAATATCCTTATTAAAAGAGTAAAAAGAACTTAGCCTCCTAGCTGATACTTCGAGGCTATCTCCCATCGCTAAGTGACGAAGAAAAAGAATAAAAGGCTCCCATGCTTGAAGCCACTTTCTAAATACAGCAATCTTCAACTTTTCAGAAGGTTTAGCAGTAAGCAACTCAGAGCATTGCTTGACCGTGGCAAAATAACCATTATCTTGGTTGTCTATCATTCTAAGTAAGCAAGCCGCATCAACTGCACTTTTGACATAGGGCTTGCTTTTTCCTGTATATTTTTCCAAAGAGTCTAGGTTGGCTTTACTATAGGAACTACGAATTACTATATCCATCACTAGACTCACTGATACTTTGTGAGCAGGTAGTTGATAAGTCAGATTCTCGATCATCGTCAAAAATTCCGTGAGTCGCTTTGAAGAAGGTAATGATTTTGCTGGTATCCCATTCACTCATGTCAACATTAATTGAAATAGTAGTCGGCATAACACTCAGTGTTGTACCCCGCAAGGACGGTAGCTCGATATGAGATTTAGATTCAGCAGCAGGTGTCTGGCTGACCGATGAATGATCCTTGAAAACTGGCGTAGAATCAATCACATCTATCTGCTCAGAATCAAGACCTGAAGACTCTTCTTCTAACGTTGAATCAGACTTATCAGAATTACATGCTGCATCAATTAAAGATTTCGCATTTTGACTCCATTCGATACGCGATGGCTGTCCTCTCCTGCCATTTATAAATTTACCAAGTCCCGTCAACTTTGTGATCCTTCTTCTCTACGACTGAATTTCTTAGTCAGGATAAAATCGCTGTGCTTTCGCGCAATTGTTACCAAGTTTATATCAGTGATACTTTCTTCAAGGATGCCTAAACGAGATGACAGACTATCTTTAATAATGTTGTTTGTCCAAAGTGTACATTCTTGAAATGTTGCACATAAATCACTAAGTGATAATTTCATGCTCACTCTGCATGATGTCCTAAGCTTAACAACTTGTTATTATTTTATAGTGTTTCTTGTGTCTACTTGTATTTTACAACCCCATAACCGTACGATAATGTGCTTAAATTTGCGCGACGGTTTCAGACTTGCGCTTGGTCTCCCATTGACTACGGTTAAATAATTATTGCCGCAATTGATCAATTTTAACCTTGATTAAGTAATTGTATTCTCAACTGAATTTCAAGTTACAAAATAGAAAATGGTGTTGGGTATTGCAATTTTATGAATTTACCATTAAGGACATTGGGAGTTGCACCAAATGCGTGGACAGTGAATGATGCGATCGCAGATATCACTCGTCCTCAAAAGCCCCCACAACCCGTTATTTTATCAACAGAAACTAAAACCCTGCGCCTAGACTTGGCAAAGACTGCTATCCTCGTCATTGATATGCAAAACGACTTCTGTCACCCTGATGGCTGGTTAGCGCATATCGGTGTGGACGTAACTCCAACGCGTCAGCCTATTGAAC
This sequence comes from Nostoc sp. DedQUE07, assembly GCF_034530975.2. NCBI lineage: Bacteria > Bacillati > Cyanobacteriota > Cyanophyceae > Nostocales > Nostocaceae > Nostoc > Nostoc sp. DedQUE07. The sequence goes on from NZ_JAVRCC020000011.1 coordinate 9,617, forward strand.
CTTTGAATAACTTACTTCCAGAACTGCGTGAGGTTGGCGTTCCAGTCATTTGGATAAATTGGGGTAATCGTCCCGACTTGCTCAATATTAGTGCTAGTTCGCGCCACGTCTATAATCCCACAGGGGAAGGTGTGGGATTGGGCGATCCACTACCAAGCAATGGTGCTAGAGTACTTATGGCAGGTAGTTGGGCTGCGGCAGTAGTAGACGAGCTAGAACAGATACCCGAAGATATTCGTGTGGATAAATACCGCATGAGTGGGTTTTGGGATACACCTTTAGATAGTATCTTGCGGAATTTGGGAAGGACAACATTATTTTTTGCTGGTGTTAATGCCGATCAATGCGTGCTGACTACCTTATGTGATGCCAACTTCTTAGGATATGACTGCGTATTGGTTAAAGACTGCACCGCCACAACTTCTCCTGAATATTGTTGGCTGGCGACGTTGTACAATGTCAAACAATGCTTCGGTTTTGTCACTGACTCGCAAGAAATTTTAACAGCGCTGCAAAATGGTGAGGAGTTAGGAGTTAGGAGTTAGGAGTTAGGAGTAATTAGCGGGTTTGTGATTTAGAGATACAACTAATGACTCAATATTCAGTACTCAGATTTTAGAAATTTTCATACCCATCGATAACTTCAGAGGGGATAAATAAATGTACGCTACTCGTTGTGTAATTCCGGTTATCAAATCTAGCAAAGATTACCAAGTATATCGCATCAGTCCCGACGCCTCTAATCGATTAGCAATTATCTTCGATTCGACAAATGCTAATACTTCTTTGACTTGCTGCATAGAAATTTTTGATGTTGGTGGGCAAACACCCCCAAATCGCCATCAGTGGGCGGTGGAAATGTTTTTTGTTCTCAAAGGGGAAGCGATCGCTATATGTGACGGCAAGAGTGCCACGATCAAAGCTGGAGATAGTTTATTAGTGCCTCCCACTGGTACTCATTTGATTAAAAATACTGGTTCTACTCGCTTGTACACGTTGACTGTGATGATTCCCAATGAAGACTTTTCGGAATTGATTCGCAGTGGGATTCCGGCGGAGTTAGATGAAGAAGATATGGCAGTAATAGGGAGATTTGATGCTTTGATGCCTTGTTAAAGATATTTGAAACCTCTGTTCTATTTCTCTCTCTTACAAAGCTACGGTGTACACACAAGTTTTGCCGTAGCTATATCTTTATTAATAAATGAAATCTCACATTGCGCTTCTATCTTGCCTCGCCTCTGCCTTTCCTGCTCAAGAATAGCCTGCCTTAACGTGAGTTCGATGAACCTCTCCCGGACAACCTCCCTCTCCCACGGGGAAAGGGAGGAGCAATGAGAAATTAGGGTTTTCTCCCCTCTGGGTGTCGGCTACGGTGTACACACATCTCTAAAAATCCTACCCACCCAATATTTCTGTTCAAGTGAAAGTCCCACACTGAGCAAATATCCCGCCCTGAACTAAAGTTCCGGGCTGATAAGCTAAAGTCCTCTTTTAGAGGACTAAACAAGAAATTTAGTTTAGTCCTCTTTTAGAGGACTTTGGTTATGAGACTTGGAATTTATTCCGAGGCGGGATAGATACACTGCACCAACACTTGTGTATACACCGTAGCTCCGTGTCCAAGAGGGGTTGGGGGAGAGGTCAAAAAAGGGCTTGTCGAACTCACGTTGCCTTAACAGATAAATTTCCACAAAGCCAAGTGTATTGCACTATCTAGTTCTTAATAACTGCACGAAAGTATTACTCACCGTATTGTCTTTAGTATCGGCGGCGTATTGAATCAATTCTTCCCGCAGTTTTTTGGCTGCATCTATCTCAAGTAAGGTTGCTAGCAAGAAATAAACGCCACGAAAACGCGGATCGCCCATTCTATCAACTAATAGTCCTTCGGCGGCATCAGTTTCGCCGAGAAAGTTTTGCACTAAGAAGAAATCCATGATTTTATCGTGGCGGAAACACCATTCTTTCTTGGCTTCGCCTTTTTCATCTTGCCACTGACGGCTGACTACCATTTTGTATTTCTCGTCTGACAAAGACATGGCGACTTGGTGAAATTCATCGGCGGGTAAGGCTTGTTTGTCATTGAGTCGCATTTCGTAGACGGCGGCGGAGAATTTCTTTAAGGGAAATTCTTGATTCCATTCTTTCAGGTATTCTGCCGCCATTAAATTGTATTGCTGTTGTTGCAGGCGAAATAAGTTTGGGTGTTTGCCTTGTGATAACATCAGCGCTACCACAGTTAGATCCATTGGATTGGAAAGAATTCGGCGGATAGCATCTAACTCTTCTTTGGCTTGTTGCTGTTGGAAGACTTCTGTTAAATAATCGGTGCAGGCTTTGGCGTAATCAGCACCTTGAATTTTGGCATCTTGGGGTAGTCGCGGCTGACGGGATATCAAAAACTCTTGAATTTGTTGTTGCTCAAGGGGCTGCAATTTATATATCTTGGCTGTTGAGGGTGGTGTCCACTCAAGGGGCTGGGTAGTCATGATAATGTTGCCCCGGAAATAGCTTTCGACAAACTGGCAGATTTTGGCGCGTGTTTCGGCGGTGACTTCGTTGAGTCCGTCGATGCAGATATCTATTGCACCACTGTAAATCAGGTTTTTCAGGAAGCCAGCATCTTGGGCTTGGCCGTGTAGCTTATCTTGGATGGCTTCTATTACGCCTTTATGACATTTCTGGGCGGGGAGATAAACGACAATGCGCTCTTGATTTTTCAACAGATGGCGGAGAAACATCGACTTGCCTAAGCCGGAATCTCCTTCTAAGATAATTTGTCCTTGAATACTGGGTAAGGCTGCGGTAATTGGCTGGATGTCTCCTGAAGTGGGAACTTTGACTTGAGATTCTGGGAAGTATGATTGGTCATCAAAATTATCTAACCCGGCATCGGCTAATAGGGAAGGTTTGAATGGTTCAAATAATTTGCGGCGGAAGGGGGGAAACCAGGTGAGGAGAAAGCCGACGTAGCCGACGCCTAAGATTCGGCGTACCCAAGGGTTCCAGAAGAAGATGGCTTGGACTTGGGGGAATTTCGGGTAGGCAAAGATCAGGGCAAGCCAAAAGGCAGCATGAATCAGGATGGTAATTCTGGCTTTGAAAAACCACCGCCAATATTCCAGATTATTAATTACTGACTGCACCGCATTCGCATCAGTGGGGCTGACTTTTTTAAGGTTGTTGTAATGGCTTTGCAGTAAATTAATATCTTGCCATTTCCAAGGAACGTTTTTGTTAGCGGCGACTTCGGAAATTTGCTTGGCTAAGTCGTTGCGTAAGCCTTTTAGTCCTTGGCTATTATTCCAAGTTTGCAGAAATAGGTTGAGGATTTTGATGCCTTCATCATGTGAGAGTTTGTCAGGAGTTGCTTGAGGAGAGCCGAGCCATTTCAATAGAGTTTTCACTTCCTCAGTGCCACCGCCCAGGAAATAGGTTAGAAAACGCCAATTTAAGTATTCTGAATTACCAGGCTCATAAATATTATTCAGAATTACAACAACCTCTTTTAACTCTAGTTTTCTGATATTCGCTAATGCCACTGCCGCACTGCCACGAACACTAAAGTCAACCTTTTCATCTTTGAGGAATTTGAGGATTTCAGGGATGTATGGAGCCGCCGCCTGCTTGAAGTTGCTCAATGCCTCTGCCGCCCTGCCACGAACATTTGAGTCAACCTTTTCATCTTTGAGGATGTTGGCG